>JBDRLV010000021.1:0-12853 GCA_043812755.1 Patescibacteria group bacterium
ATTGAAGGGATTGCTACAAAGATAAAAAACTCTATTTAAATAATATGTTAGGAAAGTGGAAAAAAATATCGTCTGAATGTGTTTGTGAGAATCCGTTTTGGAAATATGTTGTTGATGGTTTTAAGACTCAATCTGGTGTAGAGGGGAAGTATTATTATATGGATACTGGAGATTCTGTTTGTATTGTTCCTGTAGACGCTGATGGAAAAGTTATCCTTGTAAAACAATATAGGTATTTATTTGATAAAATTAGTCTAGAGTTTCCTGGCGGAGGTATAGAAAAAGATCAAAACCCACAAGAGGCTGCTGAACACGAGCTTGCACAGGAGGCTGGTTTTTGTGCGAGCAGTTTGAAATTGATTTCACAAAACGCTTCAAATGCTGGTTTGATTAAAGAAACACAATATGTTTTTTTTGCAACAGGGCTTGAGAATGACACATCAGATCAGGCTGGCAACATTGATAAAACCGAAGAGTTTGAAATAATTAGGCTTACACCCGAAGAGGTTGAGGAAAAAATTAAAACAGGAGAAATATTTAATAATTTCGCTCTTGGGGCTTGGTGCGTTTGTAGACATTTAATTCATAAAACACAATAATTTTATGAAAATACTTGTAACAGGAGGCGCAGGATTTATTGGATCAAATTATGTGCGTTATGTGCTTGCCAATCATCCAGAGGATGAGGTGGTGAATTTGGATGCTTTGACCTATGCAGGCAATCTTGAGAATCTCAAAGATATTGAAGATGACCCGCGCCACACATTTGTTAAGGGAGATATTTGCGATCGTGATTTGGTATTTGATTTGGTTTCAAAAGTGGATGCAATTGTTCATTTTGCAGCTGAGAGCCACGTTGACCGTTCAATCCTTGATGCTAGCCCTTTTGTTAAAGCAAATGTAATGGGTACTCAAACACTTCTTGACGCTGCACTTGCAAATGGCAAAAAGCGTTTCCACCATATTTCAACTGATGAAGTGTTTGGAGCGCTCGGCCCAGATAACCCTGCATTTGATGAGCACACACCATACGCTCCTCGCAATCCATATTCTGCAACCAAAGCAGCAGCAGATCATCTTGTTCGTTCCTATTATCATACTCACGAGCTTCCGATCACGATTTCAAACTGTTCAAATAATTATGGTCCGTATCATTTTCCAGAAAAGGTTATTCCACTTTTTATTTCAAATTTAGATGAAGGTAAAAAAGTGCCTGTGTATGGTGAAGGAAAACAAATGCGTGATTGGATTTATGTTGAAGATCATTGTAGCGCTGCAGATGTTTGTCTGCGCAAGGGCAGACCAGGGGAGACTTATTTATTCGGAGGAGATGGTGAAATTACAAATTTAGATTTAACAAAAAAGATAATTAAATTAATGGGTAAGAGTGAGGACATGATTGAGTTTGTGAAAGATCGACCTGGGCATGACATGCGATATGCAATTGATTATTCAAAAGCAAAGAAGGAATTCGGCTGGAAGCCACAAGTTGATCTTGAAGAGGGATTGCGAAGAACAATCGAATGGTTCCGTTCTCATAAGGACTGGGCTTCACGATGCAGGAGCGGGGAGTATCAAAATTATTATAAAAAGAATTACGATCATAAAAAAATAAATTAATATGTCATTCTGAGGGAGCCTTTGGCGACCGAAGAAGCTCATTGTCAAACAATGGGATCCTTCGGCCAGCTTAGCTGGCCTCAGGATGACAGAGGCGAAATATGAAAATACTAATATTTGGAAAAGGATACATGGGAGGGCGTTGCGCTGATGTTTGGGCCGACGAGGCTGTATTAAGTGAGGTTCGTGTGAATTCTGTTCAAGACGCTCTTGATGAAATAAAAAAAAATAAACCTGATGCTGTTCTCAATGCTGCAGGTGTTACAGGTGTTCCAAATGTTGACTGGTGTGATAATCATCAGATTGAGACAATTCGAGGCAACACTGTTCTTCCGATTATGATCGCAGACGCTTGTCAGAGCGAAGGTGTGTACATGTTGCACATGGGCTCAGGGTGTATTTTTTATGGAGACTCGCCGCATCCTGATAAAGCTTGGCGTGAAGGAGATTTTGGAAATCCTTTGCCAACATATTCGCGTTCAAAATATGCAGCTGATTTGGTTTTATCAACTTTACCAAATGTCGGGATCGCGCGCATCCGCATGCCCATTGATTTCAAGCCAGGTGCGCGTAATCTAATTGACAAACTTGCCTCATACCCAAAAGTAATTGATGTAGAAAATAGCGTGACAATTGTTGAGGACATGATTGAAGTGTTTTATAAACTTATGGAGAAAAAGGCATCAGGAATTTTCCATGTTACAAATCCAGGTACAATGCGACACAAGGAGCTACTTGGGTTATATAAAGAATTGGTTGATCCAAATCACTCCTGTGAGTGGATTTCTAATGAGGATCTAGTTAAGCAAGGGCTGGCTAAGAAAGGGCGTTCTAATAATTTTCTTGCATCAGAGCGCTTAGCAGAATTTGGAATCGAGATGCGGCCGATTGCTGAGGCTCTTCGCGATACAATGGAAAAATATGCGCAAGAGAAAAAGAAATAAATAAGTAATATAAAACAGAGCCTTGGCCCTGTTTTATTGTTGACAGATATTATTAAAGTTGCTAAGCTATCTCCTTGTTCTTTTTAAGGAGGCAACATGAGAAAGGACCATGCCTGCGGTATTGAGCTTGTTGATGATCGCCATTTTTCAATGAAAGATCCAAGGGGTCGCGATCTGATTCGTTGGAAACGACTCAAGGGTTTTCTCAAGGCTGGACTTGTAAACACTGATGGATGGGCTGCGATTCATGTTGTTCACTGGCGCACTGGTGAGTCTGGCGAGCGTATTTATCTGTACGACCAGATGATGCTTGTGCTTGCTCCTTCTGTGTTTGTTGTTTGTGAAACACAGCATGGTCGAATTGGTGTGGTTGAAGTTTTTCGGATGACAAACAGTCGCTCGTGGCCTGAGACTGGATCTGATTATCTCAAACATCTTGAGCAAGGGAATTTGTGGGAAAAGATGGTTGGATCCTTGGGGCAGATGCGCTGGCAGATTCCACGTGGTATGTGTCGCATCAAACCCGGAGAGAATCTTGAACAGGCTGTGCTTCGCTCTGCTATTGAAGAGGCAGAGCAAGAAGGTGGCTTCAGGGTTGTAAAGGCAACCTATGTTGGTGACATGAATGCTGATGATGCATTTTTTGTTCATCCACAGTTTGTTGTTCATCTGCTTGTTGAAACACAAACTGATGAGCAGCGTCCTGATCTTTTTGAAGAGATCGGTCGCACGCGATTTGTATCACCAGAAGAACTTCAGCAAATGTATGCTGATGGACTTTGTAATGATGGTCCATCAATGGCATCTTTGCTTGTGTGTGGCATCAATGCTTTTCCGCATATCTCAACACTATCAACAGGGCCTTGACCCTGTTTTTAATTTCGTTCGTTCTTATTTATACTGGTTGAATTGTATAGTTTTTACTTAATTTAGAAGGTCAGTTGACGTTATTTTTTGTCTCAAGTAAGATCAAGTCATTATGAAAGCACTAATAGCAGCGGGTGGGCATGCAACGCGTTTGCGCCCAATAACCTGGACAACAAATAAACATTTGATTCCGCTTGCAAACAAGCCAATGCTTGAGCATGTTATTGAAAAAATCGTAGCAGCAGGAATTATTGATATTATTATTAATGTAAATCAGGGTGAGGTTGAAATGATGAAAAGTGCATTAGGTGACGGTTCAAAATGGAATGCAAAAATTGAATATCTTGAGCAAAAAGGCGGAGCGCGAGGAGTTGCTCATGTGGTTGCTAATGCACAAGAATATTTGCGAGGAGAAAAGTTTTTGTATTTTCTTGGAGACAATATTATTTTAGGAAGCATCAACCGTTTTGTTGAAAGATTCAAAAATGAAGAGCTTGACTGTATGCTTGCGTTTTCACGAGTTAAAGATCCTCAGCGTTTTGGTGTTCCAGAATTTGATATGAGCGGTAAGCTCATTAAGATTATTGAAAAGCCAGAAATTCCACCATCATCATTTGCAGTAACTGGAATATATTTATATAACGAACAATATTTTGAAGCGTTTAATACACTCGTCCCTTCATCACGCGGAGAATATGAAATTTCAGATATTAATACTTGGTATGTGAATAATGGGAAAACTGGATACGAGGAGATTACAGGTTGGTGGAAGGATACAGGGACCCCAGAGGCCTTGTTGGAAGGGAATGCTTTAATTTTGGATGATCTTGATCGCGATGAGTTTGTTGTTGAGTGTGAAGTGCCAGATGATGTGCAGATTCAAGGTATGGTAAAGATTGGAAAAGGAACAAAGATAAATGATGGAACATTAATCAGAGGGCCTGTTGTAATAGGGGAAGATTGTGAAATAGAAGGTTCATATATTGGCCCTTATACATCAATTGGAAATAATGTAAAAATTAAAAATACTGAGGTAGAGCATTCGATTATTTTTAGTGGCGCAACCATTGACACCACACGGCGAATAATCAATAGTTTAATAGGGTTGAATGCATCACTTGTGGATTTTTCCAGATCACACCCAAGAAGCGGGCATAGATTGGTGATTGGTGATAACAGTTTTGTAGAATTATAAATTTAGCGTAAAGAAAAAACAGCCTACAGGCTGTTTTTAATCCTCCAGAGGTTTTTCAAACCACCCTCTGGTGTTTTTTATTCTCCCAAAGAAATAAATATTTTTTCCATCAGCCCAAACATCGCGGAGTTCATCTCCTTGTTCAAGAATATAACGATTAACTGTTTTTGATTTTCCAATCTCAAGCGCTAGAAGACTTTGTTTTTTTGTGAATAAGACAGAAGTTCTTTTTGGATGCCATGTGAGGCCTGTTATCTGGTCGCTAAATCTGGTCAGAGTTTCAGTTGAATGAATTTTGGGATCATAAATATTGATATCAAAGCCATCGCTGTAAAGCAGTCTAGGGTCATCACTTTCTTCCCATTGGAAATATTCTGCTTTTACTGATAACAGAATCGGGAGATCTGATTTGTTTTCATCAATAACATAGAGTTGATTATCTTGAGTTTTTTGGATTGTTATCAAACTATTTGGGGATTGGAAAAAAGTATAAGAACCGCTTGGAACGTAAGCTATTACAATATTTTGACCATTGCTATTAACTTTGTTTAGTGAAAGCCCATTAATTATTTTTTGAAAGAAAAGATTGTTTGGGTTTATTTTTGTTGAGATTTTTGTTTGCATTTCAGAATTTGAAAATGTTGATGCAACTGCTGGTGCGTTTGAAAACAAGACGGCGTTTTTGATAAAAGTTGTTTGTCTGCTATTAACCTCAATATTATCTTCCCATGACAAGTATCCATCTTTGACTATTTTGATTAAATGTTCGCCAGGGACAATGTTATCTAAAATAGCTGGAGTCTTTTCATTTTGAATTTTTGAATCAATGACAATGGTGGCTCCTTTAGGAAGGCTTTCAATTGAAAGAATACCAGTTTGAACAACCATACCGAGCGAAGTGCTGTATCTGTACCCTGCTGTATACAAAACAACCAATGGTGCCGTGACCAAGAAAACAAAAATGAAAAATGGGAAAAAGATTTGTTTTGCTTTTATTTTCATATTTTGTACATTATACCTTTTGTGGTTGGTGTTTGACCACAGTGTAACAACTTTACCAAAGTAGGATTTTCCTGTAATCTGGATCTATTATCGTTATTAATTTGTTTCGTGTGGATATATATCAATTCAACAGCAAACGTAGATTTGCTTTTTTCTCAAAGTTTACAAAAAAGATTCATCCAGCCGTTGTATTTGTGCTTGTTTTGCTTATTGCCATTTCATTTTTTTTCGGATGGTTTTTTGGCAAGCAAAATGAAATAAGACACAGAGTACCAGAGGGGGAAGGCCAGTTAATAAATAGACAGATTGATTCGAGTCTGATTTCAGATGATATAGACTTTGATCTGTTTTGGCAAGCCTGGAATATTGTTAAAGAGGTTTATTATAAACAACCTGTTTCAGATAAAGATTTATATTATGGTGCTGTTCGTGGCATGGTCGCAGCGACTGAAGATCCATACACTGTATTTTTTGACCCTGAAGAGGCAAAAGCTTTTCAAGATAATATAAACGGTTCGTTTGAGGGTATTGGTGCAGAAATTGGTATTCGAGATGAGCAATTGCAGGTTATTGCGCCACTACCTAGTACTCCAGCTGAAAAAGCAGGTTTAACACCTGGTGATAAAATTGTACTTATTGATCAGATTGCGACAACAGGCATGACTATTGAAGAGGCTGTGATGAAGATCCGTGGCGAAAAGGGCACAACTGTTGTTTTGGGAATTGTGCGTGACAAAGTTGAGGGTGTATCAGATGTGCCAATTGTAAGAGAAACAATTAAGATTGATAGTTTGAAATGGGAAATAACAGATGACAATATTGCATTGATAAATTTATACACATTTAATTCTGACACAACTGCATTATTTAATGACGCAGTAAATGAGATACTAACAACAGATGTAAAAGGAATTATTTTGGATCTACGAAGCAATCCAGGTGGTTTATTGCGAACTGCGATTGATATTGCTTCGGCTTGGGTTGGGTATGATATTGTGTTAATTGAAAAGATGCCAAACAATGAAAATACATTTAGAGGGCAGACAGCTCCTCGTTTTGAAGGAATTCCAACAGTTGTTCTTGTAAATGGAGGATCTGCATCTGCTTCAGAAATTGTTGCAGGTGCTCTTCAAGACCATGGGCTTGCAAAAATTATTGGAACAAAGACTTACGGAAAAGGTTCTGTACAGGATTACAGAGATCTTTCTGATGGTTCTGCAGTTAAGGTAACGATCGCACAATGGTTTACTCCAAGTGGAAGGGTAATTAATGAAAAAGGGATTGAGCCAGATGAAACAATAGAATTTACTTTAGATGACTACAATGCAAAACAAGATCCACAAAAACAAAAAGCAATCGAAACCATTGAGCAAGCGCAAAATTGAGCATGAGGTTTCAGCAGGCGGAGTGGTTTTTCGCAAGACTCCAAGAGGAGTCCAGTTTGCTGTTATGAAAGATTCATACGGCAAGTGGGCTTTTCCAAAAGGGCATGTTGAAAAAGGTGAAGAGCTTGAGGAGGCAGCTGCCCGAGAAACAATAGAAGAGCTAGGTCTTGATGAAATCCAATTGATTGAAAAGTTAGGAAAGGTTGATATTTGGTTTCGAGATAGATTTGAAAAAAAAGGTAAGCTCATTCATAAAGATATATATTTCTTTTTGTTTAAAGCACCTCGACGTGCAAAGCTTCATCCTGATCCATCACAAAGAGCCTTTGAAGCAAAATGGGTTTCATCAAAAAAGATATTAAAAGAGTCAAGCTATTCTGACATGGTACCTGTTATTAATAAAGCCTTGACTTATTTTAAATAAAAAGGTAATTCTAGTATATAAGTATATAGGAATTTCTGTAATAATTTTCGATTTTTGACCAGAAACTATTTTTGCAGAACTCCCTGGGGTTATATGCACAACTTAATAATTTGTGGACACATTGAAAAAGGAGAGGGAATTGCAAAAGGTCTTGGGTGCCCAACGGCCAATATTACTGTTGAACAAGGGATTTTGATACCAGGACTCGGTGTTTATATTGGAGAGGCAACGGTGCTACATTGCGAATTTCCAGCATTGGTTTGTATTAATGATGGCAGGGGCAATGGTCGCTTGAAAATTGAAGTCCATCTTTTGGGAGCATTTATGAATGATTTAAATGGAGAGTATATTGAGGTAAGGATTTTTGAAAAATTGCGAGATCTTGAGCCATGGAACAGTGAGGATCAAATACGTGGGCTTATCTTAAAAGATATAAAAGATGCACACAGTTGGTTTGTATCAAATGATGCTCGTTGTGTTTTTTCAAAACAAACAGATAGTGGTTGTGGGTGCTAAAGTACAAAAAGTATAGTGTTTTTGAGCAATTTTGCTCTTTTTTTATTCAATTATCTACCTGTTGATAACCACAATGGTTGGAATATAGCCAAAACCCTAGCATTATGTTAAGCTATCAACGTAAACATTAAGAATTTTAATTATTTTTACTATGGCAAAACTCACCAAAAGTCAAACAATGGCAGCTCTTGCTGAAGCAACAGGACTGTCAAAAAAGGAAACTCAGTCATTTCTTGATAAATTAGTTGAACTAGCATACGACCAAGTTAAGAAAAGCGGTGAATTTACTCTCCCAGGACTAGGCAAACTCGTTAAGAAAGATCGCGCAGCTCGCATGGGTCGCAATCCTGCAACAGGGCAAGAGATTCATATCCCAGCAAAGACAGTAGTCAAATTCCGTGTTGCAAAAGGATGTAAAGATGCAATACTTTAATTAAAGGTTAAAAACAGAGTCGCGTTTGACTCTGTTTTTGGTTGACAAATACGACTTTGTCTGTTATAATTTTTTGTTTAGTAAATTGTGTTGATTTATTAATAGTTGGTTTTTTGATATAATTACTACATTATGGCTCATAGAAGTGATGTTGCTGGTTCAGGAGGAATATCTCCATTTGAAATGGAGCCGTTTGAGTTTTCCAAAGAAGATATTGCCAAGCTTAAGCGTTTCGAGGATATTCTTGAAGTTGTTTTGCGTACAGTTTCAGGAGACAACAGGTTGAAAATAAAGCATAGTGTTCCTCTTGAGTCTGCTGCGCAACGATTAAAGCCAGGTGTTGATCTTGAACACCAAGAGCCAACTACTATTAGTAAAGGTTGGTATTATGTTCGTGCAACCGATGAAGTGTATATTGATCCAGTGGATACGATTGTGCGAATGCATAAGGGAGAAGAAGAAGTATTAAAAGGTATTATTGCCCACGAAGGTGGACATGCTGCAATATCAGATCTAAGTGTTATCCCTGAGAGCATAAAAGATGAAATGGGTTTCTCAGCTCTTTTAGCAGCTGCAGAAGAATTGCCAACCGATCAGGTGGTGCGCGAGCGTGCTTCAGGTGCTGGCGAGTGGGTTAATATATCAAGGAGAACAATGGCCAGAGAAGGTGAGAGTAAACGGACAGAATTTAGTGCAAAAAATCCTGGAAAGAATTTATATAATGAAAAAAAGATTACACGATTGCAACAAATTTGTGGGTTGATTGTTTATGCAATGCATGGCGGTAGAAATGACCAGCTAAGCGATGATGTATTGCAAACTTATGATCAGATTGAGCCTGTTTTGCGGAAAATTGAACAGATGTTACCTGAACCAAATGCAGGGATTGGTGAGATTAAGAATCATCAAATTGACCGTTTTATTTCAATGTGGAAAGAACTTTGGCCAGAAGTAAAAGAATTGCTTGAAAAAGATATTTTAGACATGATGGTTAGAGCGCATGATTTTGTGTATGTAAATCATAAAATTGATGGAGAACAAGAAGATGAGATTGATCCTGAAAAGTTATTAGCAGTAATGGAGGATGAAAAATTATTAAAGACAAAAGTATTTGACAAACTAGAAGATGATGAGAAAAAGATGTTGGAAGAGATGGCAAAAAAAGATTATGATAATCTATCTGATAAAGAAAAAGAGCTATTGAGACGAATTGCTATTGCTATAATGGAGGAGGTTGAGGATCAGATAATAATAATGATTCGTGGGGTGTTTAAAGGCAGTGGAATTGAAACACATCAAGAACGTGCAGAGAGACAAGATGAAGATGATGATGGTGGTGGTCAAGGGGCTTCACAAGGTGAGGAAGAAGATGAAGAAAAACTTAAAAAAATGATTGAAGAGTTAAAACGTAAACAAGAAGAAGCTGAAAATAAACAGGCAACACATTACGAAAAAACCAGAATGGAGCTCATTGATACCATAAAGGCTTTATCAGGAGAATGGATTAGGATTGTTGATGAGATACGCAAAAGGAAAATGCATTTAGAGCGACAGGGGACAAGGGCTGACATGAAGAACGTTGTGAAAAGAATTAGTGCAAAAAAAGCTGGTGCTTCACAGGCTGAAGAGCGAATTTGGCGTGAATATACTGAGCCTGGTGAGCGTGATTTAGCAGTTGCTGTTGCAGTTGATTGTTCTACATCTATGAGAGGCGTTAAAATAAAGGAAACTTTCAAAGGACTGGTTACAGTTCTTGAATCTCTTGAAACTTTGCAGTTTGATACAGCAGTGATAATGTTTGGAGCTTTGCCTTATTTGGAAGGCCCTGCTGCTGTAATGAAGCCGATTGATGAAAAACTTGAAGATGCCTCAAGGGTTGTGCTTGAAGATATTTTAGTGCCAAAAGGCGGTACTCCAACAGAATCTGGTGTTGACCTCGCTTTACAGGAGCTTCAAAAGAGTACTGCAAAACAAAAGTTAATGATTGTATTAACTGATGGCTTGCCTTGGAATTTAGAAGTTGCTAAGCAAAGCATTGCCAATGCTCATAAAGAAGGCGTGCCTGTTATTGTCCTTGGGCTTGGGCCAGGTACAGATGGAGTAAAAGATCTAACCGACGCCTCAATCCCAAACATGACAATGGATGGTTTTGCACTGCGTTTGGGTGCAATCGCAGAAGAACTTCTAAAAGATCCTGACAAGTTTTTATTAGAGATCAGTCAAGGTGGGGGTTCAGTTGCATCTGGTCAAGATCAGGGCCCAATAATGCATCCAAGAAAAAGGAAACGCAACAGAAAAAAGAAAAAAACTTGAAAAGAAACAGAATTTTGATATAATTCATTTGCTTTTGATTGTTAATCGTTATTTGGCCAAACAACTGAAACATGAGGTTGCTAAACGGCTACATGGTTATATGGTTTCGAAACAATCAACTATTTAACAATCTTGTTATTAAAAATATGAGTGACAAAATGGAACAATTCAATGATTACATACAAGGAATCCATGATATTGCAAAGAGTGGTTTTTTTCAGGTGAGTGCAATATTGTATGATCAAGGCAAAGAAGAAGAGATGCTAGAGCAAATGCATGAGCAAGGGCTTACTGTGATTGATTTTAGCTTTGACTCTGATTTATACTCTGCAATGCAAATATTATTGCGCAGAATCCAAGGCGGTCAGATATCAGTGTTAAGGTTAAAAGAACAAATACCAGACATTCTTTTTACACAGTTGAAACTGATTGATGATGCAGAGCGAATTGATGTTCAGCTTGAACCTTCAGGCAGTTCTGTTGTAATTGATCCTCTTCCAGGGAGTGCACAGATTATTTTGTTACTAAGCGAAGATGATTATAAAGAAATGGAAATTGAAGGAGTAATTAATTCAGTATTTAAATTTTGAGTATGACAACACCATCAAGACCAGAGGGTGGGTCAACTCCACCTGATGCAACACGTGAAAAACTACCTTCGTTTGGTGAAGTTTTTAATAATGTTGAGTTTACAAGAGATGATCCTAGCCAGCCATGGAAGAGCAGTGCTTCTGATAGAAAAATGATAGTTCTGGATGAAAGCAGTAGTATTGAAGCTGAGCCTGGGAAAAAATATGATGTGCAGGTTATTGATGAAACACATCCTACAAAACGAGATAAAGGAAAAATGAAAGTAAAGATTGTTGGAATTGATGGTGTTCCTTTGTCAGGAAGGGAAGCAAGGGAGGCAAGAAGGTACCCGCTCCCAATTGAGGTTGATCATCAGCGAGGCATTATCAGAATTCTTGATGTTGTAATAAAAAGAAGGTCAGACGCACCGCCTTTTAGAATGTCAGAGCGTTTTAGACACTATGCGCTTGACGCGCGCGTGCTGAAAATATTGCGAGGGGCTGCTGATGGAATGGCTCAAAAAAACAATGTTATGCTTGAAGGGCCTCCTGGTGCTTCAAAAACATCAATATTTGAGTTGCTTGCGCATTTGATGGGTGAGAAACTGCACCGCTTTGATCCAGGCTCAAGAACAGATGAGTCAGATATGATTGGTCGTTATGTTCCAAACGATGGCAAATTGTCAGTTAAGCTTCATGAGTTGATAAAACATGAGGATTTATTAACTAGTGAATCTCGAGCGGTTATTCACAAGGCACATCAAGAAGGCAGGGAACTTGAAAAAATTGAAGCTCAAAAAATTGCAAAAAATGAAGGCATAGCTTTTTCTGAATGGATATGGCAGGAACTTAAAGTACTTCAAGCACTAGAGCAGGGAGGGGTATTGCTTATTGATGAGTATTTAAAAATTTCGCCTGATGTAAGAGAAAGATTTAATACATTGCTTGAGGAGGGCAATAGGTCATTTACTGTTTCTGAAAGAGATGGGTTTGTTTATGGTGATGGGCCTGAAGCTGATGCTCCAATACCAGACAACCTCTATATTTGTCTTGCCACAAATCCTTCTGAGTATGGTGGAGGACGTGAACCTTTAACACAGCCAGAATCAGACAGAATATCAGTACAAATGGAAGTGGTTCCTCCAACTGCGATTGAGTATATTGCACAGTTGAAACTATGGGTTTATGGTGAGCAACCAGTTGCAGAGATTGATGGTAAAAAATATCAGGCAGACAGTGTTCCACCTTTATTTGCGAATTTAGAAAAAGTGGCAGGCATGAGAGAGTTTCTAGATAGGTTTGGAGCTTTTCATCATGCTTTTGAAGGATTAATAAAAGATAAAAAGATTGGTAAAACTAGGCGCCAGCCATATAGTGCATCAAGGAGAAAATTGCATGCTTTTATGAAATATCTTGATAGCAGGAAGTTGTTTGATCCAGAAACAGATAGGTTCAAAGATGTTGGAGAGGATCCAGATAAAGTAGTTAAGTTGGCATTTGAACAGTACTATGTTGCAGGACTGCGAAATGATGATGATAGAAATGCTGTAGAAACTCTAAGGCAAACTCATAGTTTGTCTGAAAC
>JBDRLV010000022.1:0-17378 GCA_043812755.1 Patescibacteria group bacterium
TACCAAAAGGGCAACCACTAAAACCAATCGAAATTCAACCTCCTGAAGTTCCACTTTATATTCGTGAAGGGCAAAATATTTCACTTAATCCAAAAGATGCTGAACAAATCACTGATTATATTGAAGGGCAGGAAGATCAACTAATCAAGCCAGATCAACAAACTCAACCAGAACAGTCAGAAACTCCTGTAACACCAGAGGTTCCTGAAAGTGTAGACACAGGTCCTGACGAAACAGAAAAACCTCCAGAAACACTTGTTGATCCTGAAGTTCAAGAACAACTTGATGATATAATTGATAATCCACCAACTCAGGATGAAATTGATGAAGCTGGAGATGTAAAAATAGTTGTTGAAAGACGCTGGCCTAAACTTTTGCCACTTCTTGCACTTCTTCTCGTTTTATTCGCAGGTGATGGACTCAAATACTTTCCTGGTGGATCCACTGAAGGTGAAGACCCTAGCAAACCAAAAGAAATAGACACTGGCGGAAAAGATGGATGGCAAGAACCTATGATACCTGATACTTACAAACTAAAAGAAGGAGAATCAATATCTGCAATTGCTAAAGAAATGCTTTCTGCTACAGGAATTAATAACCCAACACAAGATGAATGGTTTGATGTAACAGAAGCAATTGCAAAAGCAACTGGAGTTTCGTTTAAAGCAAGAGGTATTGATGGAAAAGATGAAACAAAATTACCAGTCGGAGAAGAAATAAACCTTGGTGCTGGTGTGTCTGCTGTTGATAAAGTTGTGGAAGCAAGAGCACAAGCTGAATAGATAAATCAAAACCACCTCTCAGCTAGTCATTCTGAGGCTCTGTCGCAGACAGAGCCGTAAGAATCTATCGAGAGGTGGTTTTTTGCTTTTATCCTTTATTTCCTACTTCTTTCTTTCTGCTTCCTGCGCTACTTCTTAGCAGCCAGTGCTTCCCTTTTAATCATAATTGATACATCTACTGTTTCAGCTGCATTAATGTCAGATCCAGATGAATATCGAGCAAATACTGTTGGCTCAAGATCAATTACATAATCTGCCCAATCTGCTCCATACATTGCAATTGCAACTTCCTCAGAAGCCACCCAGCGCAACAGATAATTCCCATCCACATCAGTTTCAACAACATATGTCTTTGGATCACTCTGTATTTTTACCAGCACAACACCTGGTTTTGGCAACATTGGCGCACCCATTGTAAATGATGGCATTGTTGCATCAGTTCCCCATACAGCATCATCCCATTCACTTGCCCATGTTAAATAGGTAATCGCATCCCAGAAAGGTCTGCGTACTCCATTATCAGCTATATAGTAAATCGTTGAGAAACCATAAGAGCGAACATATTGACCTGCACTGAATACTGAAATGCTTTCCATTTCACCTGTAATAGGAGAAGCTCCTAAATCACCTGATGTTGGTGCAACTCTGCGATTTGCAAAATCGCGTGTAATTCCAAGAGCAGTATCTGTTTCTTCCTGAGTCTGCACTGGGGTTTGTAATGTTGCTACTGCTGTTACACTCAAAGATACTGTATCTGATGCAAGTTTACCTTTTCCACTGTCATATGCATTTATTATCAAATTCACTAATCCTGAAAGCGCATCAGGTACAAGCCAGCTGTATGGAGATGCAGTCTTAACCACATTATCTACAATTTGTGTGCTTGTAATGCTACCATCTGTTGAATAACGAAGCTCAACTATGCTAATTCCAGAACCACCTGCTACCCAAGACACATCAACAGCCTCACCTGCATTCACAATTCCAACTGGTGCTGTCAAATCAATGCTAGGTGTAGTGCTGGCAACTGCGCCACCAGAAGACGAACCGCTATTTCCACTAGATGGTGTTGCACTAACCGCAGAAGAACGTGTTGACTCAAGCCCACCTGTGTCTGCTGCTGTAACTTTATAATAATATGTTGTCCCATTAAGCAAACCAGTATTAGTATATGAAGTTGAAGTAATATCAGATTCATTTACCTGAGTATAAGTTCCACCAGAACTGGTTGATCGATACAGCTCATATCCAACCAAATCAGTAATTGCTGTTGCATCAGAGTTTGTTGTAACTGCAGTCCAAGATAATGTTACCTGACCTCCTGCTGCTGTTGCTGCTAATCCAGCTGGAGTTGCTGGTGCCAAACCATCTGCTGGAGCAGTAATACTAAAGACGGTTAAGTGGTTTACTTGTGCAGAGAATCGTACTGTAGCAACAGTTGCCCAGTCTGTTTCAGGATCATCCATTGAGTCCCCAGTTGAATCAAGATAATCTGTTGAGGTTGTTTCAGGAACCCATGTTCCATTACTACTGTAATATGACAATGCCAAGTTTTCTGTGCCTGCGTATGTTGTAACCCCTTCTTCTGCAAGCTCTGCCTTTGTCATTGTCATCTCAATTGTCAAATTTGATGAAAATCCAGAAGTTAACTGATTGCCTCCTGCATCAGTAAGTGTTATTTCAATTCCTTTTCCAACTACTGAAGTTGTAGCAGTACTTACAACATTATTTGTTTTCCTAGCTGACATTGATCCAGCACTTGAAGATGTTCCTGTGGCATTTGGTGGAACAACAACATTTAATCCAATATCACTGTCTTTCAAACGGCCTCCTTCAGAAGGGGTAACTGGTTGCATGGCAGGATTTCCAAGCCCTGTTTGTGCGGTTGTGAGAGTAATATTGTTTCCTGTGACAGACGCACTGCTAATTTCAATTTGTGTGGTTTGGGTAACAGGTTGATAACCATATGACATTGCAGTCAAAGTATATACCCCGCCATCCACAACAGGTAGACTGTACTCTCCTGTTGCACCAGCTTGTGCTGCAACTTGCCCACCACCTTCTTTTACAGCTTTTACAAAAGCATAAGGGGCAGCAACTGAATTAGGATCTAATACCTGCCCTGATATTGAATACTCAGTAGTGGTACCTGCCATATTCTGTGTTTCTGTACCATCCACAACCAAAGTAACTGGCGTAAATATCATTCCAGGACTATACACATTAATCTGATATGTTCCCGCTGGAACACCAATGCTGTATACTCCGCTTGAGTTTGTCTCAGCACCCATCACCATTCCAGTTGCTGGGATTGTAAGCTCAACCCATGCTGCATCAATTGGATCAGTGCCGTCTGTAACAGTTCCTGAAACTGTATTAGAGGCTGGGATTGTTACACGAATTACCTCAGAACCATCAACTGTTAATACACCTGCTGTAACAACTGTTGTTGAAACATCTGGAACTTCAACACCCACAATAGCAGTTGCTGGGTTAATTGGTGTTGTTTGTGAATGAGCCATTATTTTATAAGAGCCAGTTGGAAGATCAATTGATGCACTATTCTGATTTTTAACAAATACATTCTTTCGAATCTTTGTTGTATTATCAATAAATTCAAGGAACATTTCAGATACTGCTATTGCTTCAAGAGAAGAATTTACAAATCCAATTGTAACAGTACTTGCTGGCTCAATCACAATATCAACATCAGCTTGATTTGCTGATGAAGTATCAACTCCTGTTACCTCAGGCAAAGGACCACCTGATGGATCCCATGCTTCAACACGATAACCTTCTGCGCCTGGAACGCGAAGTGAGTAATTTCCTGATGAGTCAGTTCTTGTGTGATTTGATCCACCACCACTTTCAGTACTCCATGCATTAATTTCAATTCCACTAATTCCTGTTGCGCCTTCAGTATTACAACTTGCCCCTCCACCAGTAACCTTACATACAGTTCCTGAAATTGTTCTAAATGTTGAATTTGTGTTTGGTTGAAGTGTTACACCGCTTTGATCAGCTCCGTTTACCACAATTGACTGGACTGGCGTTGGCCCATACCCAGGAATAAATGCTTCAACATTCCATGTTCCGTTTCCTATGTAAATTGAAAAGGTTCCATTTGTTTCTGTCATTGTATTTGCATCAAAGTAACCACTGCAGTTTGCAGTACACCATGCATGCACTCCTGCAGCACCAACTGCATTTGTCCCATCAGTAACTGTTCCTGAAATTGCATAATCACCCTTTGTTAGCTCAACTGTAACTCTTGCACTGGCTGTTGTTGAACCGCCTTGATAAATCAATCCTGAACTGCCAATTTTTACCTGAATTTCGCCTGAAGGTGGCATTCCTGGCATAAATGCTCCTACGCGATATGTTCCTGCATTGATATTTAAAGTTGCTATACCATCTGATGATGTTCTTCCAAATGTATGCATTCCACCGTCTGTTACTGAATCCATAAATACTCCGGAATCCATCATTGGATCACCATTTTCATTAACAACAATCGCTTCAACCTGAAAATCTGCTCCAGAAAGTGCAAAAGCAATTGCTCCATCAGTTTCGCCATTGGTTTCTGTAATTGTTCCGCTAGCAACTGAAAGTTTTACATCCCCAGGTGTTACAACATAATCGGGTGGCTCTGGCATTGTAAAACCACCATCCATTGGCATGTGTGGCATTACATCAACATGCCATTCACCAGTTGATAATTTTATTGTTACAGTATCATCGCCGTCAGTGCTTACAATTCTTTTAATTCTAAAGCCTTCTCCATCACTCCTATTTGCAACTATATCAAGATCTTCCCCTGTTTTACCTGTAACATTCACTGTTAATGTGGCCTGACCGCTCATTGATGTTAAGTTTCGCTCAAATGTTGAAGCTCCGCTGACCCAAGTTCTTTCATTTGCAATACCCAAATAGTCATCAACAGCCATAATACTCAATGTAGGATCTGTCCAAATATCATAATAATCTTCCATTAAGTTACTAAAGGTAGTTGTAACACAAGTGCCAGATACATATGTTGTTGCTTGAGTAAGCTCTCCTGTTGCAGGAGAGAAAATGTGAACATTCACAGGATCAGCAAGCTCACCAATGCTTGCATCACAAAAACTCACTGCAAGCGATCCACTACCCCCACCGTTAATATAAAACGGCATTGTTGTCATTGTTTCATTTAAGGTTGTTCCAGTCATTGTCTTTATGTCCACTGTATAACCTGATGTTTCCCAGCCACGCGGTACTGTAGTGTTAACAATTCCTGATAAATCAAAGGCAATAAAATCATGCTCATCACCTGTTACACAAGGATCAGTGTTTGCTGTTGCGCAACGCGATGCAATACTAAAGTTAACTGTAACAGTTCGTGCTGAAGCATTGCCTGTTACTGAGTTTATTTGAATTGTACCAGTACCTGGTCCGTTTATATCATTATTTTTTGGAGAATCTGTGCTTGCGGTTGCGTTTGAAACATCAAAGCCAGATGGGAATGTAAGCACTACCTTTCCACCATTTGCTGATGAGCGAATCTGCTCTGTGATTGGAAATTCAACTGCATATCTTGAAATAGCTCCTTTCATTGCATTCATTGGACGAACTTCAGGTTGAGGCACAAAACCATAATCATCAACACTGAATCCTGTTGGCATATCCCATGTATTTCCACTAAATGAAGCACCAGGACCATGTCCTTCCCCATATACTGCAGAATCCATAACTGTTCCATTAAGGACTGCTGCCGAGGCAAGCGCATTCCCTGATGTGTCACGAATTCCTGTTCCTGCAGTTATTTGAAAAGTGTTTCCTGCAGTAAGTGCAAAACCACTAATCTCTGCTGTCATTCTCCCAGGATCCCAATTAATTGAATTGCCTGAAAGAGATGACAAAGGAATGCTTGTGCCTGTTGGGCTTTCTAAAGTCCAGTTGCTAAAATTTGTTACTGTATTTTCACGCAAAGCCTCATTAAATGTTACCTCAAGTAAATTTTGAGTGGCTGTTGCATATATTGCCTCAGGTGCAGCTGAATCAGCTGATCCTGTTGTAAAACTGAATCTGCGTGAATCATTTGCTGTGCCATCATCATCCTGCATTGCAACGCCAGATATGTTTTCTATTGCAGGATCTGCTGATGCTGAAGCAAGCGCTATGGTATAGGTTGTGCTTGCATCAAGTACTGCTGTAGGCTCAATATAAATTTCACCAAATCCTGGATTATAACCGACTGTAATTGGAACACTATCACTTCCTGTAAGCAGTGTTACTGTTGAGGTGGTAACAGTATCAGGATTAAGTTGATCATCAACTATAATCAAAATTTCTGGAATTCCAACAGGAACACTGGTTTCATCTGCGCCTGGTTCTGTTGCCTGAACTAGCGGACCTGTTGAGTCATTTGTGCTTGCTACATAAAATTCGAATGTATAAGCGCTGATAGCCACACTTGATTCAGATAAAATTGAACTTGATAGTTGCACTCGAATCTGATTCCCTGCTACAAATGTTCCCTCTGTAAATACAATATCTATTGAATCATTTGTACGCTCTGCTGCTCTAGCTGTAACTGCTGAAGGTGTTAATACTCCGCTAGCAGTGAGATCTGTTACTGTAATATTTGCTGCTATGAGTGTACTTGCCAGCATGCTCTTATTAAAATTGACTGAAACAATGGTTCCATTTGGAGGAAAACTACTTGTCCCTGCTCCTGGTGTGTGCCCAGAAACATACGGCTGAGCACTCGAGGAAGTATCCATTGCTGCTGACGGTGTAAAAGCAACTGTATAATTTGATGCTATTGGATTTTCAGCCACATCTGTTGCGCCTGTTGTTACCTTAAGTGTATGCGCTTCAGCTGCAAGTGGAAGAGACCCTGATGCAATTGTACAAGTTGCATCAGCTCCTGTTGTTGCGTTTGGATCATAAGATACTGTTGCACAGAGGTTTGTTTCAGGAGCACTATCTGCATAAACCTGAACAGTTGTTGTTGTAATTGTTGTACTATCCATTGCTTCACTAAAATTGATTCCAGCAGTACTCATGTTTGCAGAGATAAACGCAGCTGCAGTTGCATTAGGATATGAATCTGTAACTGTTGGTGCTATTGTGTCACCTCCATCATTAAAATCAGCTCCCCATGGAAACTCTGTTTGAAAATTGTTATCTTGTGGTACAGGAGTAGCTTGAACAACAAAATCCATTAAGTTATTGCTTGTGTCTTCTGAATTTCCTTTTGACACATCAGCTCCGCCTGAAGCCATTGAAGCTGCTGTTGAGTCATAACTTGCTCTTCGCTCAATACTTGTGCCAAGTGCAATATCTGCAGCTGCAGTCCCTTCTTTTTTTGTTGATGTCCCCCATCCCACTTTATCAATCACACTTGTATCAGCTGATGCTGAAGTGCTTATATAAACCGCGCCGTTTGCTACTAGCTGTGCAGTACTTGCATCATATCCAGCATCAGCATATGCACCATTGCTGTTGTAAAAATTATTCGGTGCTATTAAATAAAATCCTTCACCAGGAATTGAAGCTGTCCCAAAATAAGTCAATGTTAAACTTGTATCTGTTGTGCCATCCCACAAATGAACATAAACATCGTTTAAATCAATTGAACTTGGGCTAGTATTATAAAGTTCAATAAACTCATTCTTAGCATTTGATGCTGTACCAATACTAACCTCACTAATACGAATACTTGGCAATATTGTAACTGTTTCCCCTGCAGAAGCATTACCTAATACATCTGTAACTGATGTTGTAACCTGCACTGTGTTTCCTGCTCCCATTGCGATTACTGCACCTGATGCTGTTATTTCTGCTCCCATTCCAAAATAATTAACACTAGTGATTGTTGAATCATCTTCTGCGTCTGAGGTTGTTAATACTAGATTTTCTGCAGTAAGTGTTGAAGACAAAACCATTTCATCAAATTGAACAAAGAGTTTTGTAGAACTAATTCGTTCAATGCTCATAATCGAAGGCCCAGTTGTATCTTGATCTTCTTCTGAAATTGTGGTTGCAGTAGTTCCACAAGCCTCTGGTGTCCCTCCAAAGCTATACACTGAATCTGTAGCACATGCGATTGTTCTTGCATCTTCTGACTCAAGGACTGAATCAAGAACTAGTAGAACATTTGGCATGCCAGGAGTATGAACTATTGATGAAATGCTCCCACTGCTAACTGTAAAATCACTTACCTCAAGTGCTCCATTAGATCCGTCGTGTGTTGGTTGGCCGAAATTCAGTAATACGCTGGCGGAACCAACTTTCCATCCTTCAATTTGAAGTGAAGGTGCTGTTGCACCTGCATTTGGTGTGTATGTGGCCATAATCCCAACAAACACCATTGCAAATACAACAATTGATACTATCATTTTGGAAAACACATTGTTTTGCAAATATGACAGATTGTAATTGTTTATTCTCATATTTAAAATTGATTAATAGATTGTTAAATAATTTATTTTATAATTCAAATTTACCTTTCTAACCCACATTCTTGGAAAGGCTATATATCAATAAAACTTGAGATTTTTTCTCATGTATTAAGAACTATTATTTGATATCATTATACACTATTTTCAACTAAATAATTATGGGGTGTGGATATTTTTTAATGCTGCCTCCCTTTAGTAAGGGGAGGTTAAGCCACCCTTCGCTAAAGCTATGGGGTGGTACCCCCGAAACCTCTGGCGAAGGGGCAGAGGGGTCTAGCGAATCGATCCGGTAGTCGCAAGCTTCAGCCATAGGCTGATGGGCCTTTGGCTCAAAAGGCGGATCAGCCTATGGCTGAAGCTTGCGTTTCGTGCGCAGCCTAAAGGCTGCGGCTACCGAACCGTATAAGACACCCTTTGTCCCCCCTTTAGTAAGGGGGGATGATAAACAAAAAAGCTCCCCAGTATGGAGAGCTTAAATTATTTTCACTCATTCATTAATCCATTTCTCTGATTGCCTAACCAATAAATCAGGAGCCATTAATGGCTCAGCCATTAAATCCTTTGAAACACGTTCCATTCGTGCACTTTGCGAGCCTTTTACCAAAATAATATCACCCTGATGAATCTCACTATCCAAATATCGCCCAGCATCAGTACTATCTGCAAAATGGACACAGTGCATTTCATCCATTCCTGCTTCAAATGCGCCACGGCGGATATCAAGCGCCGGCTCTCCTACTGTTACCAATAAATCTACTCCTGCCTCAACAACCTTATGCCCAAGCGCAATATGCTCACTTCGAGAATATTGCCCAAGTTCTGCCATAAAACCGAGCGCTGCAATGCGCTTTTCATTATCCACTAAATGGAATTCATGCAAAACATCAAGTGCAAAGTACATAGAAGCAGGTGCTGCATTATATGAATCGTCCAGGATCAGTGAGCCTTTAATTCCAGGAATAGGACGCATTCTGCCAGCTTGCGGTTCAAAAGATTTCAAGCCTTCCAGCACCTCCTCAATGGTCATGCCCATGTGTAGCCCTACTGCAATAGCTGCTGTTGCGCTATAAACACTACTTCTGCCTAAGTGATTTGGTAATTCCACTGTTGTAGTTTGATTTTGTTCTGACAAATGAACATTAAAAATCACTTTACAAAACTGCTCACCTGGTTGAAATGAAAAATCCTCTTTTGTTTGAATTTGATAATTTTCTGCTCGATAATGTGCTGAATCTTTAAAGCCATATGTTCCAACAGCACCTCGCGCACGACCAACATGCTCCATGACTCTTTGATCATCAATGTTTAAAACAGTAAATCCTTGTGGTTTTGTTTTATCAATAATCGATGCTTTTTCTTCTGCCAATTCCTCAATTGATCCAAAATGCTCTGCATGCACTGGAGAAATCGCAGTTACAACTGATACATCAGGCTCAGCAATATCACATAAAAAACCAATGTCTCCTGGCTTGTCAGCACCATACTCTAGAACAAAAACCTTTGGAAAATCCTCTGCGGAAATTTTTTTAAATAGTATCCTAAGCCAGCCAATTGCAGATTTACCTGGTGATTTCTCATCAAGTATTGTTAATGGCACTCCAAATTCATTATTGTAATTGTCTTTTGGACTACGAACACTGTATTTTTTACTTAAAACCGCAGCAATTGCATTACGAGTTGAGGTTTTTCCTACTGAACCAGTAACAGCAATAATAATTGGCTTGTTCTTTTCAAGCAACTTTTTTGCTTTTTGAATTAGTAAGTTTTGGATAAAATTTTTCATATTTGTTGATTACATGGGAAAAGAAATAGATCAAAAATCCTAAGCACTAAATACTAAATGCTAAACAATATCAAAATACTAATTTCAAAATCCAAAACCATGGTTTAAACATTAATATTTTGATATTTGATATTGTTTAGAGTTTAGAAATTAGGATTTAGTATTTCTACATTTTACTGATTCCTAGTAGGTGCCACCTCAAAGTACTGTAGCAAAAATTTCGCAATTTCGCCAAAAAGTGGTGCAGCTGTTGACTCAGCCCACTGCACAGTCCGTGGCCTGTCAATTCGCACTACCATAACAAATTTCGGATCCTCAACAGGCCCAAAACCTGCAAACGAACCAATAGTAATATTCTCATCATACCCGAGCCCATCTGTTTTTGCTACTTGAGCAGTCCCTGTTTTACCACCAATATAGTAACCATCAACGCCAGCGCGCTTGCCATGACCATGCTCAATAACTGAAACAAGCATTGCACTTACTAAATTTGAAGTTTTTGAATCAATAACTCGCTTAATATCTGTTGGAGATGTTTTTTCAATTTTTCCATCTGGATAGCGAATTTCATCAATTATGTATGGTTTTTTAAGAACCCCGCCATTTGCAATTGCGCTATATGCATTAGCTATTTGTAAAGGAGTAACAGTAATGCCTTGTCCAAAAGACGCAGTGGCTGCATAAATTTCAGAGGCCTCTTCAAGCGATGAGATATTGCCTTGTGACTCTGTTTCAAGCATAATGCCTGTTTTTTGCCCAAACCCAAAATCTTTTATGTAATTACTAAACTTCCGCGGGGTTGTTTCACGCATTGCAAAAATCATTCCAGTGTTTAGCGATTCCTCAAGAGCTTGCGTCATGGTTTTGATTCCATGAGCCAATTCATCTGAATTATTTATTGTGTACTTTCCGATTGTCACAGAACCAGTGTCTTCATAAGTTGTAGCTGGAGAAATCGCACCTGAATCAATTCCAGCAGAAATTGTCATTGTTTTAAAAATAGATCCAGGCTCATAAGCTGCAAAAATTGCTGGATTGTTGAATGCATTAATGCTTTCAACTTCACCATATCTATTTGGATTAAAATCTGGTTCACCACACATTGCCAACACCTTGCCAGTATTTGGTTCTAAAATCACAACGCTGCCACCATCTGCTTGATGAGTAAGTACAGCCTCGTGCAACTTTGAACACGCAACATACTGAATTGTTTTATCAATTGTTAAAACAATATCAACGCCATTAACGGCTGGTTCGATTGATCTTTGCCCAATCGCAATAATCCGGCCAGCAATATCTTTTTCTGAACTTATACTTCCAGGAGTCCCTGCAAGCAACTCATTCATATAACCCTCAATGCCATATTTGCCTGAAACATACCCTTGTTCATTAGCACCCATAAAACCTATGACATGCCCACCAATCTCTTGCTCAGGGTAATATCTAGATGGCTCTCGCACATACCAAATCCCAGGCAACTCAAGCGCAAGTATTTTTTCAAGAGTTTCATCATCAACTTGTTTTTTTACAGGCTCATATGGATCTTCATGATCTGAAAAACGCTGAGCTAAATTCTCAACTTCTGGAACAGAAAGCTCTAGAACATCTCCTAATTTTGAAGCTGTATAATCAGCATCTTTTATGTTTCGCGGATCAGCATATACAAAAGCAAGTTGCTGATTAACTGCAACAGGGATCAATTTATTATCCTTAAGATCCTGAATGTAAATACTGCCTCGTTCTGGAACTAACTCTTTAAACATTTCATGCTGTCCGCTTGCCAACGATTTGTAAAATCCATGATTAATAACCTGAATATAAAACAAACGTACAACTACCAGAAGTACGAAAATAAAACACAAATACCAAAACACTTTAGAGCGCAACTCTCTCCGCACGCCACTTGAAGCATTTCTTTGTGTGGTCTTTTGCCACACCATGCAAATTTATTCAATTAATGAAATTTCATCCTCAATAATAACTGTGCCAACATAAGCCTGGCTTTCACCAGTATTCTCATTGGTCACAAGACGCACAACTCCGCCCTCAGCTGACTCATAGTCTGAAAATGAAACACGATCCTCTTCCTCAGCGTTAAGTTCTCCATCAACATAAGTTACAACGCCTGTATCTTCATAACTAAATTCGTGTTCTTTGCCTTGGTAAAGCACAGTTGTACCGTCTGGCTCCATTTCTTCGTCAATTGAAGTAAATATAATCAATTCTTCATCTGTTGGTGCTATTGCTAACAAACGTTCATCACCGCTATATAACCAATGAAGCACATCGCCACTATCAAGAGTTATTCTTGAAGTGCCAGTATACGAGAATGGAGTATTTGAGATGTTTAGTTCAGCTCCAGGCTGAACAGATGTAATTAATTCATTGATATCCATATGATTTTTAATATCGTGTTGATTATACGATGAACTGAAACGCTTGACAATGCCCTGTCCACATGTTAGAATCCTGCCTTATAGTTCTTTAAATAACAACAACCTTGGGAGGGTAAAAAAATGAAGAAAATCATTGTAATTCGAGAGCCCAGACTTGCCCACGCTCTAGCGCTTGCCATTGCTCAAAAAACACATGATGCCGAATCTGTTGATGTATCTGAGTTCGTTATTTTCGAAGATGATGAAAACATTCCTGCTGACCCAAAACCAATCGACATGCGCAATTTGCCTCATGAAGGCAATGTTGTAGAGGCCATGGCAATTGAACTTGGCGTTGCAGACGAATACTACGGTCTGCTTGGTGCAGTTCAAGAAGAAATCGAAAACCGCAAATACAGACGTGCCAAAAGAAGCTTTGGGTGGGCAGCATCCTACATGTATGGTGTTGAAAGTGACCGCATGGAAGTTTTGCGCACACTGGTGGGAGTTGCTCACAAACTCATCTGGTTCTATTGCGGAGATGGTGATTGGGACAATACACGCAAAGGCCTTGTGTTTGAGGCCGAGTTTCCTGAATACGCACAAAGCGAACGCGCTCCTTGGACACTTGACGGTTGCGCAAAAATGGATTTTTTCCGTGGCGTTTCCATAGATGAAATCTGGAGATATGTTGAGCGCGAGCGAAAATGGTTTGAAAAAATCACAAAAGCCATGGTTGATGTACGAACTCGCCTTGGTGATTCTGACCTAACCCAAGAAATCATTGAAGGTAAGTATGCAGATTACAGGATCATGTACCTTGTGGTTCAAACGCACTTTGATGTTTCTGCTACGTTTGAACTTTTTGAACCAGACCTGATTGTTGCGCACAGCCCAAGCGCTCAGTGCACAGGTATCTTCACTCATCATACTCTTGATCTACATGCTGCAATGGAATCAATCCATTCTCGGCTTGAAGAGCTTGAGCCTGGATGCTGGGCGCTTGTTGACAACCCTGATGGCGCAACACCACGGGAAGTAACTGGCACGCTTTCGCGTAGAGCAAACAAAATCAGCGTAATTGGCGCTGAAAAAGACAAAATGTTTGGAGTGATCCGTAAGGTCGCTGCAGACGAAGACTAGATCTTTCTACACTCAGCTGGTGCTTATGCATCAGCTTTTTTGTTTGGAAGACACTGATTGCGCTGATTTAAGCACTGATAACGCTGATCTGTCATTCTGAGGAGCACAGCGACGAAGAATCTCATTACATGAACAGTGGGATCCTTCGGTCGCCAACTGCTTACAAGCTTCCTCAGGATGACAATTAAAAAATATACAAATACACATCCTGCTCAGCCTCTTTTGTATCAACCTGCACAGGCTCCCAATCTGGAATTGGCCATACATAGCTTGCAACCCGAGCCCCCTGCTTTAATTCCTTTTCAAATTTCGGACGAATGTCTCGATAAAAATCTGGCATAACAAACATATACACAGCATCTGCTTCTGATAAATTGCGCGACATTGCATTTCCAAATTTGATACTAACATTCTTGTATCCACCAACCACTTTCCGAATCATTGCAACCATATACTGCAACAGCGACAACTCAACACCAACAGCATTCACCCCATATTTTTTTGCTAAATAAAAACAAAGCCTACCATCTCCGCATCCAAGCTCATAAACTATTTCTCCTTGTTTCAAATCAAGAAGCCTCCCAATCCGCTCAAAATCACGCTTTCTAGTTGGAATCCAAGGAGCACCTGATGCAGCAGCATAAGCTAAAGAAAATAAAAAAACACCTACAATAATTTTCCAAACCATAAATTTTGTTATAAACGAATTTCTTTTTCAAGCCAAGGTATATGTTCGTGCTTCCGCTTCCACCACAAGTCTTCCCAAATATAATGTACAGCTAATTGCTTATACTTTCCGTATTTTTCAAAATGTTTGAGCAATCTCTTAACTGACACTGATTTTTCTGGATCACAATTGAAAAAGAGTTTGGAATAAATCTTTTGCTCCCAAGGTGAAACATGATTAAAAAAATCCCAATGATGAAAAATATCAAAAAGTAAATACCATACAGTTGCAGGACCGATTCCATATAGCTTTAATAACTCTGCTGTTTGGGTTTCTCTGTCTTTTTCACGCAACTTATACTCATCAATCAAACCCTTTGCAAAATGATTATCTATCTTCTTGATTGTTTTTGCTCGATAACCAACTTTCAATTTTCTCAAGTCGTTCTCACTGACTTTTTGTAATGCACAAGGCGACCAAAAGCACCATAATTTTTTTCCATCAAATTCAACTTGTTTGCCGTAATTTTCCAACAACACCTGAAACATTTGCACAGATCGCCTCACGGTTGCATTTTGCAAAAGCACTCCGATAATCAAATACTCGTATAAAGAGCTTGGATGACCAGGCCGCATTCCGCGCCATTTTTTCAAAATAAGAGCTAGGAATTTATCGTTTTTGAACGATTGATAAAAGTCTGTCAGATCAAGCTCTAAATTAAAAAGATACTTGATTTCATCAACTAGAGAGTCTACAAAATTTTCTGAAAGTTTTTTGTTAGAAAAAATCTTTATCTCAAGCCCAGGCTTAGTAACTGTACCCTTATTTATAAATTTAATTCCAAGTGGCACTCCATTCCAATTCCAAGTTTGCCAACGAATTCCTGGCTCCCAATAATTATCACCAGAAGTAAAGTGATCTGGCTTATGAAAAGTCGGATCAAAAGCAAATGGTTTTGTTGGTTTGATCTTGACTGTTTTCTTGAGTTTTAGCTTAAGAGGTTTTTTCATTTTGATTGAAATTACTTGACAAAATTAACAAAACTGTTAGGATTTAAACACTGAAAAAGGAGGGCGGAATGATCAAACTAATTCCTATTGCACACGCTCATGCTTCCAGATTTGCAAAAAAACTGGATGATCCTGCAATAGCAAGGGAACTCAACAAACTCGGAATCCTTGCTCCTTCTGATACATCGCATGATGATGACCCTGATCTGATCAAGAAAGAGCTTCATGTGTACATTCGCACACCCAGCAAATACGGATCGCGAACTAAGTTTCCGTGTGTTATCAAACTGGCATTGAGCAATCAAAAAGACCCAGTTGAAATTACACAGTGGATCAAACGTTCCCTTGATGGTCATGCAAAAGAAAACCGATCATCTTTGTCCTTTTAAGCACACCTGCCAAATGGTAGGTTTTTTATTTGATTACAAAAACTAGTGCTGTTAGCGTTATAATCAACACAACCGGAACTAGAACAAAACCTTTTTTGGCAAAATCCCAATACGAAATTTCCAGCCCTTTTGTTTTTAATATCTGCCTCCACATTAAACCCGCAAGAGCACCGACGATCGTCAAATTAGAGCCTAAATTTCCTGTAACAACAAGCCCAAACATTGCACCTGTATACTCCTTTCCTGAAACAGTAAACGCACTGTCAGCCAAAACATGGCTTAAAAAAATTGTCATTGGTTGATTATTTACAATATTTGCGAGTATTACTCCAAGCACTCCTGTTGCAAATACACTGGACCAAACTCCAGTACAAACTTCTGATAACCAACCTGCTGCTATCGCAACAACCCCTGCATCATTTAGCGCTTGCATTAAGATAAAAAATAATGCGACAAAAGGCAGTATCTGCCATGGTACTTTTGCAAAGGCAACTAAAAAATCACTTCTCCCTTTTGGAATCTTATGAACATCAATGCCTTTTTGTATTTGCACAACGCTTAGTTGATGTTCTTTAAAAGAATAAAAAAACCAGAATAATGCGTCCTTACAGATAAACATAATTGCAAACACCAGTGCAATAACCCAGATAGGAATCTGAAGAACATCTGAAAATACCAATACAACCAGCATTGTGATTAGCAAACTAAAACTCAATACTGCATCAGTCCAATTACGCACATTGTAATGGGATGTTCTGTTGAGTTTAAACTTTCTGGTAATTGTCTTCCTAAACATTAACAAAAGAACTGAAAAGGTCGCGATTGCCCCTGCAACTGTTGGCAACCACATAACATGCGTGAACTCCCAAAATCCAATACCTAGCGCATTTCCAACAATAATATTTGTTGGGTCAGAAGTGTAGAGGAAATTTGCAAGTGCATTAGCTGTAAAAAATTGGAGGAATAGAAGCGGAACAACATTAATCTTTGCATGCTTGCCAAGATAGAAAATAATAGGTGTGAGTGTTAGAATCACAATATCATTAGATGTTATGATTGTCAGAGCACCTACAAACAAGAACAAAAACAAGAAAAGCTTAATTCCATTTCCTGATGATTTTTCTACAATTTTGTATGCAAAAAAATCAAAAATACCAGTTGCATCAGTGCTAATACTTACATAGGCAACTGCAAAGAAAATGATCAGGATCTCCCAAGGCTCAACTGCACCATTTCCAATAATCCCATCAATAATTGTGCTCGCACTGATTGCTTTGGTTAAAAATAAAAATGCAAGCGAAATAATCGCTCCTGTTGCCATGTTAATTTTCAATCCAAAAACTTTAAACGGCCTTATGGTCGCAACTAATGTAAAAACAATTGCAATTGCAATTAAAGCAATGTTCATTATATTATTCACTTACATCAATAACTGCGTTTCGATATGCGCAGTAATCACAGTCTTTTCCAGAATCTGGAATTTTGTCTGAAGTTAAGCAGGCATGGATCCCAGCAAGAGCATCCTCAATCCAATCATCATTTCCAACATAAGGAATCACTTTTATATCAAATTCAAGCCGCGCATCAAACGCCTCTTTATCAGTATTCCCATTACAGTACACAAAATACCCTGTGTTTGAAACATCTAAATTATTACGACGAAGTAACCACTGGTACACTTCCATTTGGCGCTTATAGCTTATCTGCCAGTCTGCATCTAAATTCACTTCAGCGTCTTTTGAAGTAGCCTTATAATCAACAACAATGTACTTCTTGTCCTTCCC
>JBDRLV010000023.1:0-8043 GCA_043812755.1 Patescibacteria group bacterium
AGGCGTTAAACGCAAAACTGGAAAATTTTGAAATTGGAAATGTTGACCTGTCTTTTATTGATTGCCACGCCCCATTTGATAATGCTTTTCTTTCGCAAAAACTGGAAAAACTTGATTTGCCAGTAACGACTCTCGGCTCGGGCGTTGAGATGATAATTTCTTTGTTGTTTTTGGAAACCTTAGCTTCATTATCAAAAGAAAATATTATCGTTTTAATTGACGAGCCGGAATTACATTTGCACCCTCGTCTGCAAGAAAAATTAGTCCAGTATTTAATTGAGTTTTCAAAAGCAAATCAAGTTTTTATTTCCACTCACTCGCCTTATTTTTTCAAAAACTGTTTAAAAAATTCTCAAATTGAATTGCTGATTACAAAAAATTCCGAAAATGGAGTTGTCGTTGAAAATACCGGCTCGCAATTCGGGTTGTTTCCGTGGAGTCCGTCTTGGGGTGAAATAAATTATTCAGCGTATGGTTTGCCGACAATTGAATTTCACAACGAGCTTTATGGATATATACAGGAAAAACAACAAAAATATACGATTGATCAAGTTGAAACATATTTTGTCGGCAAAAGCATTACAAAATCGAAAAAATGGGCTAAAATAACAAATGGGAAAGCTCAACAGTCGGAAGATGTGACTTTGTTTACTTTCGTCAGAAATACGATTCATCATCCGGAAAACACAAGCAATGGCGGATACACGCCGCAAGAATTGAAATCGTCAATTGACGAAATGATAAAATTGGTTAAAAATCCATAAGAAAATTCCGCCAAAAAAATTGCCGTCGGAAGCGAGGGCGTGGCGGAAGGGGGGTTTGGGGGGAATTCCGCCACGCCCGAGCGAATACAAAAAGCGGACAGCCCCGCCGTCCTGCTCGTCAAGAGCAGAACCCCGCACAAAAGTTTTCTTTTCCTTTTAGAAGAAAAAAATCGGCGCGCGCAAATCAAAAATTGTGAAGAAAACTTTTTTGCGGGGTGGCGAGGTTTCCGAGCGACGGCGGGGCTGGCTTCCTTATTGGGGGTTTTGCTCAAAAAAAGTTCGAACATCAATCAAAAAACACCGCCATCCCACTTCGCCTTTTAGGCTAAATTGGGGATTTACCAAAAATATGAAATACATAAAATACAAAGGTAAATTTATAATCTATTTCTTTGTTGCCCCAGTAATTTGCACAGCAATTATTCCAATTGTACTTATGGATATTTGGGTTGAGATTTATCATCGTATATGTTTCCCAATTTGCAACATTCCTTATGTGAAACGCCGTGATTACATTAAAATTGACAGGCATAAACTTTCTTATTTGAACTGGTTACAAAAACTTGGATGCGTGTACTGTGGATACGCAAATGGTTGCTATAACTACTGGGTAAGAATTGCGGCTGAAACCGAAGTATTCTGGTGCGGAATCATGCACCAAAAACGCAAAGGATTTATTCCACCTGCACACCACAAAGATTTTACAGAGTTTGGAGATGAGAAAGCTTATAGACAAAAATATAAATAAAAAATACACGGCGCACTGCCGTGTATTTTAAACCTAAAAGCGCCTCCCGAGAGAGGCGCTTGAGAAGTCGACCTTGTGGCCGACGTTTAGTTCAAAAAAGGACGAAGCTTCGCGCTGGCTTGCGCGAATTCGAGCCTGCGCTCTTCCACCTCCTCAATCGAGGTTGGGCCATAATCGTCTGACAGAGCCATCACTGCCACTGTATCTACGCTATTCATGAACTGGGCTATCTCTCCGACGCCCATGTATGGCGTCATCTGCGAAAGGAATTCGAACCTCTGTTCGTAGTTGTTCCAATCCTTTCCTGCCTGCACCATGGCACGCGGTGCCCATTCGCGCAGGATGTGATTATCCATATCGCTCACGGTAGCATAGAACCTGCCACTTTGCGATGCGTACCATGGCAGATCACCCTTGGCAATCGTCCGGATACGCTCTTCGAAGCTTCCGATCGTGCGCTCGTCCATTGCAGACGAAGCAATGTCAAGCGCTCGCCAAGCGAGCTTCTCATCATTGTCTTTTTGGAAGTTTCGGACCTCCTCCACGAAGGCCCATTTGGCATTGCTGAGCTGGCTCTGGTGATACAGCACTGTGCCACCAACACCAACCCCCACCAAACACACCACGATGCCAAGAGCGCGCACAACACGAAACCACATTGATGTCTTCTTTTCCATCTTTTTTCCTCCAGTTCCGCATTGCGGAACGTTAGTTTTCCCAAACATAACTCAACATCCACAATCAACAGAGAATAATAATACCATAAAAAATCGTTTTTGTCAAGTTATACACTAAAAAATCTCGCCATTTCCGCAATATTTCGCTATAATAGAAACAACAAATTATATAAAATTATGAAAATCAGAAAAGCAATAATGCCTGTTGCAGGAATGGGAACAAGATTCCTTCCAGCATCCAAAGCTCAGCCAAAAGAAATGCTTGCTGTGGTTGATAAACCTGTTATTCAATATATTGTTGAGGAGGCAGTTGCAAGTGGAATTGAAGAAATAATTTTCGTAACCTCATATGGGAAACGCGCTATTGAAGATCATTTTGATCGCAACTTTGAACTTGAATATCGTTTAGAGCAAAAAAAGAAAATAAAGGAATTAAAGCAAATAAGCGCAGTTGGGAAACTGGCAAAATTCGCTTTTGTGCGCCAAAACAAACCAGCAGGAGATGGCCATGCAGTTCTTACAGCCCTTCCATTTGTTGATGCGCATGAGCCTGTGGCGGTTTTATTTGGTGATGACATTATAGATGGTGGCACAAAGCCAGCACTTAAAGAACTCATGGATGTTTATGATAAATATAGAGATCCAGTAATCGCTCTTCAAAAAGTACCAAAAAACAAAGTTTCGAATTATGGAGTTATTGGTGGAAAAAAACTTTCAGAAGACACCTGGGAGATAAATCAATTTGTTGAAAAACCCGCAGTTGATAAAGCTCCATCTAACCTTATTGTAATAGGTCGCTACATTATCACTCCCCCAATTTTTTCAATACTGCAAAAACTAAAACCCGGCAAAGATGGTGAAATCCGCCTAGCAGACGCGTTTGAAACTTTCCTTGCACAAAAACGCGTAATGTATGGTTGCGTGTTTGACGGAAAAAGATATGACTGTGGAAACAAACTTGAATTTTTAAAAGCACAAGTGGAGCTTGGTCTTAAACATCCAGAAATAGGGAAACAACTGGCTTCATATTTGAAAACAATAAAATAATATGCGCAAAACTAAATTGGCAATTACAATTTTCACTCTGTGTGGAATAGTACTTGCAGGAGCAGGTTGTGGAGGGCCTTCAACTGCACAAGAAGAAGCAGAAAAAAAAGTTACTATCAGTATTTGGAGGACTACTGATAATAGTAATGATTTCAAAGAGATAATGGATTCGTATAAAGTGCTTCACCCAAATGTTTCATTCAGCTATAGAAGAATCAGAAGCAGTGAATATAAAAATGAACTCCTACGTGCTTTTGCAGAAGGAACAGGACCTGATATTTTTTCAATTCATAACTCATGGCTCCCTGAATATAAGAGTCTTATTTTCCCATTGCCTTCAACTACCTCTGTTCCTTATATTGAAGAACAAGGAACAATAAAAAAGGAAAAGGTGTTTGTGATGAAAAAAGAAAAAAGCATAACACAAACAGAAATTGAAAAAGAATTTATCAGTGTTGTTCCTGCCACAGTAATCCAGTCTTTATCAACTAGTACAAATTCAGACTCATCAAAACGAATCTTTGGGCTTCCTCTTTCTGTTGATACCCTAGCCCTCTACTACAACAAAGCGCTCCTTGATGCTGCTGGAATTGCTACACCTCCAGCAAGTTGGGATGATTTTAAAAAAGCTGTTGAAAAAATAACTGTAGTTGGTGCTGATGATAGAATAATCCAATCTGGTGCTGCGCTTGGGACTGGTATAAATGTGGATAGATATTTTGATATAGTCTCTGTTTTAATGATGCAAAACCGAGCAACCATGACAAACTCAAACGGAAGAGCAATTTTCGCAGTTCCTCGATCAGACGAATCAATCCCAGCTCTGATGGCTACACAATTTTACACAGATTTTGCAAACCCCCAAAAGGCTGTTTATACATGGAATAAAGATATGCCAAACTCGCTTGTGGCATTCTCTCAAGGCAGAACAGCTTTCTTTTTTGGCTATGCCTATCACAGACCACTCATCAGCGCAAGCGCACCTAAACTTAAATTTGATGTAATCCCACTTCCACAAATCTCTCCTGATGAGGAACGCTCTTATATTAACTACGCAAACTTTTGGATAGAAACAGTGTCTAAAGGATCAAAGAACAAAGCATGGGCATGGAATTTTATTCAGTACGAAACAAATGCACAAAATGTAATAAATTATTTAGATAACACTCAAAAGCCAACAGCAAGACGCGCGCTCATTAGCAGGCAACTTACTGATGACAAAATGTCTGTTTTTGCAAATCAACTATTAAGTGCACAAACTTGGTACAGTGGGAAAAACGCACAAGAGGCTGAAGATGCAATGGCAACTTTGATAACAAGGATCCTTTCAGGTTTTGATCCAATTCAAGCAATAACTGATGCTCAAAACAAAATAAACCTAACACTATGAAGACTCTAAATTTAAAATTAAAAACTAGCATTGTATCAATTCTGGCTGTGTGTTTTCTTTTAACTCTTAGCCCTGCCCCAGCTCATGCTGCAACATATAGACACTGCGTGGGTTTTGGCGAAGGAAGATGTTCAGCTGAAGTATGTGGCCCATTTATGTGTGGAATTACAACTAAGTGTCAGCAATTTGGAGACTGCTCTCTGCGCGATATTATGATTGTTGTATATAATGTAGGAAATTTTATTCTTGCTATTGTTGCTGGACTTGTGTTGTTGATGTATATAATCGGCGGAGCTTTTATGCTTGTTTCACGAGGTAATCAACAACAAGTTACAAAAGGGAAAAATTATATAAAGTATTCCACAATTGGCTTAATTATAGTATTCTGTGCATATATAGGACTAACAGCCATACGAAGAGTTCTTATATCAGGTGAAGTCGCACAGTCAATTGAACAAACTCAAAACATTGTTACATAAACCAATAAAACATTGTATGCGAAAATCAAAAATTTTAGTTTTTTCACTATTAACAATCACACTTCTTTTTATAGCCTTTGAGCCAGCACTTGCAGAATGCCAACCAGGAGAACTGTGCAATCCTTTGCAAACAGATGATGTGCGCGTTGTGGTGGGAAGAGTTATTCAAGCAATTATTGGACTTTCAGGGGTGCTTGCATTTGCCATGTTTATCTGGGGTGGTTTTATGTGGCTCATTTCTGCAGGAAACCCAGAAAGAGTGAAACAAGGAAAGGATACTTTAATTTGGGCTTTGATCGGACTTGTGGTAATATTTACAGCATACACACTTGTTACCCAGCTCATAGAAGCGCTGGCTACAGGAGTAGTGTCATAATTAAATCAATAATTAATTCTTAATTTACTATGTACAAAAAACTTTTAACTCTACTGCTTGGCGGAATGTTAATTTTCGCTTTTGCTTCCCCTGCGCTTGCTGGTGAATGTGAGGATTTGTGCTATGGATTAGTAGGTACTGACTATACAGATTGTTTTGATACATGTGAGGCAGATACAACAACAGCAGGAACAACAGACCCAGACGACATCAACACTTACTTCCGTGCTGGTGGCACAGGAACAGCAGAAACATTTGCTGATGACGCAGCTCTTGGTGGAGCAGATCTTTCCACAACAATTGCAGGAATTATCAATGTAGCTCTTGGCTTCCTTGGTATTGTTGCTGTTGTAATCATCTTAGCAGGTGGTTTCAAGTGGATGACAGCTGCAGGAAACGAAGAAAAAGTAAAAGAAGCCCGCAAGCTTTTAGTAGGAGGTCTGATTGGACTTATCATTGTCCTTGCCGCCTATGCTATTGCTGACTTTGCTATTAAGTCAATCATCACAGCAACAAACTAGTTTACAGCAACCGCTGCTTTGCGTGTGCAAGGCAGCACAACTTAGCAGATCAATACTTGATCTATTGAGTTGTGAAAATAAATATGAGGCCACAAAGCAAAAAACTTTTGCTCATACCATTGTTAATTTTGATTTTTTGTTTATTTATTGTTCCTTCAACAATACATGCTCAAAGTGGTAGTGTTGAATTTACAGAACCAACTGTAATTGTAGCACCGCCTCCAACAACAGAATTTGTTACAGAAGGGCTTAAGATAACTGCTAATGCTGCAAAATTTGATAATTTTGAAGAAGGCAAGCCATCAACAAATACTGCAGCAACAATTTCTAACATTGTTGCGACCTATGCTTCAATATTGATTGGCTTAACAGGTATAATTTTCGTAGTTCTTCTCATCTACGCAGGAATTTTATGGATGACTGCTATGGGAGATGGGGAAAAAGTTACCAAATCAAAAAAGCTCATGGGAAGTGCAATAATTGGAATCGTAATTGTGATAGCAGCTTACTCTGCAACACTGTTTGTGTTTAATATCTATCAAGCAGGGATGAAGGCAACCCAAGTAACTGTAACAGAAGAGGAAGGTCCTGGTGCAGAGGTTGCCCCTATGACTCCTGAAGATCTGCAGAGAATTGTTGAAAACATGGAAAGGCTTGGAATTATTGATACAGAAGTAGAAATTCTGGATTGTGAAAACGGGTTGTGTCAAATACAACTTGGTGATCACATGTGTGATGAACCACCCTGTATTGACTATGTGAATGAAGAAATGCTAACTGAAGAAGGTGCAAGACCTCTCAAAGAACCAGTTGTTGAATGCGACTCTATGGGTTATTGTCTAAGGCATGAAACAGATGGAACACAAACGCTTCTTGACCCAAGTGGATCTCCAATTAATATTGGCACAGTGATAGAATCAACCGGCGTAAACCCACTCACCAATCCACCAGAACCCTACCAATCATTTATCCCAGCAGTTGATCTCTCGGCAGTATCAGGTGCAAATTCCATTACAGATGTTGATTGCAATGATAACGGAACATGTACTATCACATACAACAATGGTGTGGTTGGTGAAAATATTCCTCTAAACAACTCCGTTACTTGTACCAATGGAAACTGTACAACAGCAGGTGGAACAGAGGTTCGGATAGTTGACCGAGTCGTGTGCGATGAGGGAGTATGCGGAGCTGTGTACACAGACGGAACTGTAAGCGAAACATATCCAGAACCTGAATCTGAACCAGAGCGTGCTGGTGTAAGTTGCACTCCGTATGGATCAGGTGGAGGTGGCATGACAACAGCTGAAGTATGTACAGACATTCACACAGACGGCAGTCAAAGTGCTCCTTACCTTGTTGATGAAGCATCAGAGTCTACAAGCACATCAGATGGATTTCGTTGGATGGGAGATCACCCGCTGTACGATTAAGCACTGTCATTGCGAGGCCTGTGGAGTTGAAGGCCGAAGCAATCTTCTCGCTCGTCCCTCCCCCTTAATAAAGGGGAGTAAAGGAGGGGGTCTAAGCATACTGTCATCCTGAGGGAGCAAAGCGACTGAAGGATCCCATTGATGGAATTATTACATGGCCTCAAATTGTTTGGCTCCTCATAATGACAGCAAATAACCAATAAGTTAAAAATTAACAAAATAATTAATTAAAACATTATGCGCAATAAATTAAATCGCATGTTAGCTAAGCTATCTGTTCTTCCAATGCTTGCATTGCCAGCAATGGCTTCTGCACAAACAGACCCTCCAAAAACAGGGATTTCCGGAGCACAAGCTAATCTTGAAGCACTCTCAACCAAAGTTGGAGATGCTCCAAAAGATCTTCCTTTACTTATCGGAGGAATTATAAACGCAGTGCTTGGAATCCTCGGAATTGTATTTGTAATATTCGTGCTCTATGCAGGCTATCTTTGGATGACAGCAAGTGGTGAAAAAGAAAAAGTGGACAAGTCAAAGCAGTTGCTTGGCCAAGCTGTTATTGGTCTTGTTATCATTGTAGCAGCATACGCTATTTCAACGTTCGTATT
>JBDRLV010000024.1:0-5647 GCA_043812755.1 Patescibacteria group bacterium
GCATTGATAATGAATGTTGTAATAATAAATGAAGATAAAATAATCAAAAGACCAATAACAGCATTTGTTAAAATCTTGACTGCCTTATCAACCTTTATCTTGTCCCCTCTTGAAATCATGTATGACCACCCACCATAAATAACAAGGATTACAAAAATGATTCCAAGGATACCAAGGAATGCTCTAATAAGACGGGCGATAATAACAGACAGCGGAGTCTTTGCAAGAATCGTTGCTTGACCAACTTGATCAAGATAATCTGTCTGGGCCAAAACTGGCATTGCTACAAAAAGACCTAAAATAAAAATTCCAGCAACAGCAAAAATTGCTGTCACCTTTAAATTTTTCAAGATGCTTGTTTTATTCAAACGCAACATGTATTTATATCCACAGCACTGTATATATTTTACACTAATATTCTTAAATACAAAAGCAGGAGACACACACATATCCCCTGCTCTTCAAATATACTATTTTATTATGAAGACGATATCTGAATTACATAGGTTGTAACAGCAAACAAGACAACAACAACAAAACTGCTTAATAAACCAGTAGCAATATTTCTAAGCCCTTTCAAATGAGCTTTATCAACATTACTCGCTGTCATGTAATAGAAACCCCCAGCAAGAATCAAGTTAATACTGACAATTCCAAACACAATTAATATTACTCTAAAAATTCTTGCAAGTATTATAAAGTAGTCTCCCCCTTCAAATAAAACTCCTGGTTGTTCAATTCTTGCATATGCAACTGGTATTAGAAGAAACAAACACACAAATACACCAATCAGAGTTTCAATGATTTTTTTAACACGTGCTCCATCTGCTCGCCCTGCAACAGCTTTCATTGATGCGCCCATTGCCTTCCCTATATCTGATGCACTTTGTGCACCACTTTGTTCAACAGCCTGTTTGACAACTTGTTCAAGCTCTTGATCGCCCATCTCTTGCGGAAGATATTGTGCAAGCACTGTTAGCTCTTGTTCAAGACTAGCTACCTGTTGTGCTCTTCCAGCGCTTTGAAAAGATTCAAGTGAATCTTTATTTTGTTTTATCTGAGATTTGATTACCTTAATTATATCCTCTTCACTAAGCTCTTTTATAAGTTCTATTTGCTTATTTTTTAATGCAGACTTTAACATGCGCAACGTTGAAAGTGTTGCGCTATCCTTGGATTTCATTGCGTTTTTGAAGTCTTCTTCAATTTTATGCATTAAACTCATATGTCTATATAATAACCATATTATACGCCTAAATCTGTTTTATCATCAAATGAAATTTTGGTCCATGACCCTGTTGCCAAATACGCTTTCAAACCAAAATGGTAGCGCACAATCCGCTACCACTTTAGAATTACCTTTTTTTCCGAAATGATTTGCTGTCTTCTATGAGCTGTCCAACTTTTATCAAGTATTCTCTCTTTTTCCCCATTACCAGCTTTCGAATCGTGCTCTCTCGTTTTTTTGTCTTATTTTCTTCAGCTTTGAAAAACCTTCGCTTTCGTGCTTCAAGCATACGCCCGCTTTGTTGGGTTCTTCGACTGAATCTTCGCAATAGTGACTCAAAACTTTCGCCTTTTTTTCGTTTTACCTCAACTGACACATTTATTTACCTCCCTTAAATAATTAATTTATTTACTTTTGTATTAACAAACTAATAGAATTCCTATTTTTTGTCAATCTTTATTCTTGACTTTGACTGCTTTCTAGCTTTTTCTTAATTAAAGCTACCACTTTCTTAACATCAACTATTTCCTGACCACCTGATTCCATGTCTCTAATAATAATCGTCCCATCAATAACCTCTTTTTGCCCTAATATCAATGTATATGGAACTTCGAGCTTATTTGCCACTTCAAGTTGTGATTTGAGTGCGTTTTTACCAAATGCCTCAGCCATAATGATCCCAGCCTGTCTGAATTCTTCAAAAAGTTTCAGACCAACTCTACGGGCTGCATCCCCAAGCTGTGAAAAGAATACTTCTGGTTGTGGACGAGGAGGAGGATTAATTCCCTTTTCATTAAGTAGATTAGCCATCCTTTCAATCCCCATAGAAAACCCGCATCCAGGTGTTTCAGGTCTGCCTCCAAGTGTTTCAACAAGAAGATCATATCGACCTCCACCACCTAATGCATTTTGTGCTCTTTCGCCCTCATCTCCTGCTTCCCAAACTTCAAAAACAGTCTTTGTATAATAATCAAGCCCGCGAACCAAATGAGGATTTAAATTATATGGAACATCCACTTCATCTAAAAACTCTAAAACTCTCATGAAATGATTCTTTGATTCTTCATCCAACCAATCGATTATTTGAGGAGCATCAGCCAATAATTCAACCATTGCAGGATCTTTGCTATCAAGAAGCCTTAAAGGGCTCTTAGTGAGTCTGCGTTTGTCATCTTCATTCATCTTGCTTCGGAATGGACGGAAATAATTTACAAGCTCCATTAAGTATTCTTGTCGCGTCTGAGGTGTTCCAATAGAATTAACTTGAATTGTGACATCCAAACCCAGCTCTTTATAAACTTGATTTGCAATTGTAATCAATTGTGCATCAACAATCGGATCATCTGAGCCTATTACTTCAAACCCAAATTGATGAAACTGACGATAGCGACCAGCCTGAGGACGATCATGTCTAAACATCGGCCCTATGTACCAAAGTTTTACAGGTTGAGGTAAGTTAAGCATCCCGTGATTTATATAAGCTCTTACAATTGAAGCTGTTGCTTCAGGTCGCATTGCAACTTTTTCTTGAGATGCATCTTCAAAAACATACATTTCCTTTTCTACTATATCTGTCTGCTTCCCAACTGTACGAATAAACAAATCTGTTTTCTCCAAAACTGGTAAATCAATTCGATCAAAACTGTAAGCCTCAGCGAGATTCCTTGCTGTGTCACGAATTAAATTCCATCTACCTTGTTCATCAGGCAGTATGTCGCGAAAGCCACGCAATAATTCAGGTGTTGCTTTTACCTTTTTCACAGATGATGCCAAATCTTCTTTTGGTTTCTCTGTTTTTTTAGTTTGATTATCTTTCATAAATCATTATTAACTATTTCAAAAATTATATTCAGGCAAATCAAAAATATCGGCCCTTGAAATTGGCAAGCCACGAATCCAAACCTTGCCTATTATTTTATTTCTATTTATTTCTCCAAAACTTCTTGAATCAAGACTTTCTTCACGATTATCCCCCAACACAAAATACTCATCTATAGCTAATGTAATTTTTTTCTTTCCATGAGTTATATCTTTTGGAATATAACTTTCTGCAAGCACCATGCCGTTTGGATAATCACTATTATAAATAACAACATGCTCCTGCGTTACCTCAACTGTTTCACCCGGTAAGCCAACAACTCGTTTGATAAAAAACTGGCTTGGATCTTTTGGATATCTAAATACTACTATTTCTCCACGTACAGGTTCATTGAAACGATATGATATTTCATCAATAATCAAATACTCATTATTAAAGTAATTTGGTTCCATTGAAGCTCCTTTTACGCGAAACGGCTGAATTAAAAAGTACCTAATTGGAATAACTATTGCTGCTGAAATAATCAATATTTGAAGTATCTCAATTATTGTAGCAATTACTGCTCCTGTACTGTGCCCAAACCTATTGTGCCAGTAAGAATCATGCGAAACATGGTTAAATTGTTCATTTTCCATAAATATAAAAGAATTATTGCCAGTTTATCACTAATTTTATGGAAAAGCAAGGGTTTGCATCGGGACCAATACAGATGAATGGATCGAATAAAAAATCCCAACATTTGAAGTTGAGCTGGAGATTGCGTGTATTTTATTTATTGTAGTTTCATTATATCACGGTCGTGACATAATGAAACTTGATTACATGGAAACTAAATAACGAACCGCGGGGGTTGTTTTGATTTAACTGTAACAAAACCAAAGAAGCTGTCAGTGCGCGACAAGGAACGAAGCAAACCATACTAAAACGTATAGTGAGCAAGTGACGCAGTCGCAAGTCCCAGCCCTGAGGCTGGTCCGCCTTTGGCAGAGACAGATCGCTGGTTTTGTTGTAGCCTAAAACAAAAAACGCCTGGTGTGAGTATGACCTCACAACAGGCGTAACGTAGTGTTTTCTACTCGAAGTTCAAGTGCTTTGGCTTTTCGCCAACAGGCTCAAGCAACGGACAGATCTTGTCATGTTGCGCCTTGGCATAGGCTGCAAACACTTCCCAGATCTCGCCTACTGCCTTGCAAAAGGCTTCCCATCGGGTAGCCCAACGCTCAGCACGAGCCTCAACACGAATACGACGACGCTCTGCCCAGGCATCAAGCCTTATGACAAACCATGCGCCAACTCGAGTTTTCTCAAACCAGAGAACGAACAAGATGAGTGGCAGAAGAACCAGCTTTTCAAGAATCTGTTCTGGAAATACTGCAACAAGTGCAATGAAAAGAAAGATCCCAAGCACTAGTGCAAAGTAGGGTGCGGATTCCCAGAACTCTTTCCACTGGCGCTCGCTTCTTCTTTCCACTCGCGCAAGAGCTTCTGCTTCCCTTTCAGCCTCACGCTTTTGCTTTTGCTCCTCGTAAAGGCGCTCGCTCTCAAGCTGGGCTGCATACTCCTCTGGGTGCTCGCGTTGCCAGCGCTCGCGGTACTCGCGATCCTTGCGTTCACGCTCCTCAAGCTCAGCATTACGCTCGGCGTAATACTTTGCCTCAGCTTCCTGATAAGCCTTCCACTGAGCCTCCCGCTCTGCATTCTCGTGCGCGATTCGAGCCTTATTGATTTCCTCAAGCAGGCTTTGATCTTGCCATGCAAGAATGTGGTGATCGATGTTGTACACCCACACTGCAGCATCAACCACACCACTAACAGCCCAAGGGCCAGCATGGTAGAAAAGGCCAATACTCAGGTAGTACACCAAAGCAAAGACTGCAGCTGCTTGCACAGTACGCTTGATATAGAAACCAAGGTACTTGCCAATCAGGCTGAAGAACTTCCCAATCGTGCGGAATACAAACCGCACAGGCACAAACAAGAAGGCATAGAACATGAGTGAGAACAAAGTCGCACGCGTCCAAGGGCACAGCGAAAGCATACCGCTTTCAAACTGGGCCACTACAGCCTTACGCCGCTGAAGCTTAAGTTGCGCAGTTGCAACAACCTGAGCTGTGAAAAAGGCTTCAAGTGCTTCCTTGTGCTCCTGCCCAATTTCATCTTTGATGCCCTGGCACTCATCGTAGTGAAGATGCCAAGTCATTTCATCCGCATCTGCTTTTCGAGAGGCAACTTCCTTTGACACCTCTCCGACAACAAGCCAGTCCAGCCAAGACCGGTCCACAGCGTATGCATGGAAATACAAACGCATCACAGCATTGTTCCAGTTTACTTGCATTTGGAAAGACCTCCTTCTCTCCTCTTTCATGAATTTTATCATGGAATTGATACAACTGAAAACCATGAAGAGAACTTGCTATAATACACTAAAAATGCAGTTTTGTCAAGTGATTTACACTATTCGTACATTCTATAATCAATGCACCACCCCCAAAACCCTTTAAAAACAATAAAAAACGAAAAGTGGTTGCAGGGTTCCATCTACCTTGGGTAGGCTGGAAGCCTATGAGAGGACAACCAATTACATTATATGAAAGAGAGAA
>JBDRLV010000025.1:0-6749 GCA_043812755.1 Patescibacteria group bacterium
CACATTTTGCTCGCGAATCTGATCAGCAATTTGTTTGATCTGCTCAAGCGTCAGCTCACGCGCTAGAACAACGCGGTCTGCATACTGTGCAAAAAATTTTACAGCTTCAATATTTGAAATAGAGTGTTGAGTTGAAATGTGCACTTCAACACCTTGTGCGCGTGCGTAGGCAATAGCTGACATGTCAAATGAGATGATCGCATCGATTTTATTTTCTTTGGCCGCATTAATAATCTTTTTCATTTCATCAAGATAATTGTCATAAACAAGCGTATTAAGCGCCAAGTAGCATTTTACTTTTGCTTTATGGCATATATCTGCGATTTGTTTGAGATCATCAATTCCAAACGGCGCTGCAGTTGCAGTGCGCATGTTGTATTCTTTAAGCCCAAAATAAATAGCATCGCAACCCGCGTTTATTGCAGCGTGCAGTGATTCATATGATCCAGCAGGAGCAAGAAGTTCAATGTGATTGTAATTATTCATAACAGTTTAAGTGCTTGATTATATCGACAGGGTAAATACCTTTTTTATTTATAATTTCTGCTCGTTTGAGTTTTTGGCAAAAGTTTTCATTTGATTCACTCAATCGTACAATCTTATTGTTGCTTAAAAATAATGGATCAACAACTCTATGTTTAACAAAAGAAGGCGTATCACTTTTTGGACAATGATCAAGATTTTTGTTTTCAAGAAGCTTTAGGCATTTTATAATTTGATTATCACCTGAGGCAAGCAATTTTTTTATCACAAACTCATCATCTTGCCAACAATCATCAAAACATATTATATCATTTTTCATTGCATGATTGAGTGCATGGGAGAGAATTGTGTATCGCGACACTGATTCAAATGCTCCCCATTGGCTTAGTTCTAAAAATAAAAATTGCTTTCCAAAGAACAGGGCAGAGGATTCGTTTTTAAAAACAATCTGATCGTCCTGTGCTATTATTGCATTCAAGCAGATATCACTAACTTCTTTTGGACTTTGTCGGAGCGCATAGTCAAGCCTGTCTGCGCACAGCTCAGGTGTATTTCTTTCAAGTAGTTTAAAATTGTCGTAATTTGAAATTTGATCTGTATCAAAACCATAGCGCACTAATATTTCAGGGATTTCAGAATTTTTTAGATAATCAGAAAATTGATTGTCTTGTAGATCTTCAACTTGACCATTGCCGAGAACCCAATCAATTAGATGAGAAAATGCAGTATGTGAAATGTCATGCAAAAGGCCGGCGATCTGTTCTTCTTGTGATGCGCCCAGTAGCAGCAACAGTCTCATCACGCCAAGTGAATGTTCAAACCTGCTATAACCCTTAACATGATAGTATCTGTCAGGCAGACCGAGCTGAGATATGCCTTTGAGCCTTTGTATCGAAGGGGATTGAATCAGCTCAATAAGAATAGGCGAGGTTACAGTAAACTCGCCATACTTTTGGTCATTGATTGTGATTGTTTGTTCAGCCATGGATAAATCCTACCATAATCATAAATCTAAAAACAGCCAAGCGACTGTTTTATTATTCATCATGCATCTTGCGCTCAATGTCGCGTTTGTCGTATCTTCGAATAACTTTGTTGGCATACTTACGCAATTTTGGACTCACATGCTGGTTCCATCCAGCACCAGCAGCATCTTGTGCTATTCTTTGGAGTTTTTTATACGCTGAAGTTTTGCTCATAAATATTTTTTAAATTCTACAACTAGTTGGTCTCCACCCATTCTTCTTAATTCAGAAATGATTTCAGATTGACAGTGAAGGTTCTTGTCGCGTGGAACCATTATGAATCTGGGCTGGAGTCCAGTAAGCTGATTGGCGATATTCTCTGGAGGATAGAATTTATCGTGGTGGCCTCTTCGTTTATTCCCAATGTAAAAACCGAGCCTCTTGAGTGCTCGGATACATTTTCGTGTGTTGAAATTCAACTCCCCCATATTATTATTTAGGCACTCTGAGTATGCAATTCACCTTGATACTGAATTGTTTGATCACCTATATTAATACGATCATAAATAATATCTGCTTTCCTTTTTGGGACATTGTAATATGTCAGCACTGCGTCATTTATCATTTCAATAAGTTCTTTGTGGCTTTTTGCTTGAGTTACAAGACCAGGATGATCAGGCATGGTTACAACAAACCAGCCCTCTGGTGTTAGGCGCAGAGAGAAGTTTATTGTTTCAGGGAGTTTGTATTCGCGCTTAATCTGAGCAGGGTCTTCATGTGGGAAAATGGCGCGAATTGTTTTTTGAATTACTGATGTCATAATGGTTAAACTATACAGTAATTATGGGGAAAGTCAAATTGAGGTCAGGCCTGACTTCGGACTTTTTCTCAAAACAAAAAACAGCCAAGCGTCTGTTTTTGGGATACTTTATTTAAGCATAGTAACCATTTCATCAATAGATTTTCGCTCACGCGGTTTCTTTTCTTTTTCCAAAGCAATTCCATCAAGGTCATCTATATCACCTTCATACCCAACCGCTATCACAACAGCAGGCTTTTCATTCTCAGGAATATTTAGATTATTTCGAAAAACATTTTCATCAAAACCACCCATTTGATGTGTGCGAAGTCCTTGATGCTCAGCTTCAATAACAAGCGACATTACAGAGAGAGCTACGTCATAAGCTCCATACTCGCGGGTTTGAACAGAGTTTTCAATAGATGTATCGCGAGTGACTCCAATGAGTAAAGGGGCTTTGAGTGCCCATTCATTCCCCTCCATAAGCACATCTTTGAATTTACCACGCGCATTTCCGGTTGCAGCGTAATAGTGCCATTCTTGTAGATTACGACTTGAAGGCGCCCACCCAGCAGCTTCCCATAGTGCTTCGAGTTTTTCTGGTTCAATCTCTTTGTCTGCAAACGCGCGCACGGATTTGCGATCTTTGAGCTCTTTTAGTAATCGCTTATTCGGACTCATATGATTTTGTTGAGTTTTTTAAAAATCGGATCTTGATTATCAGTGTGTTCAATGATTAATTTTGCAATACTTTTGCTGCGCTCGATTTCATCAGGATTATTAACTGCTGTATAGAAATGGTAGCTGTCGAGTGTATCAGCGGCTTTGACAATTAGAGCATCTGTACCGACACTGGAGCAACGGTTAACATAATCTTTGTGGCGCTCATTAACATCTTCAATGTCGCGATTTTTAGTATTGGCTTTGATAATCTCAAGCACATGCTCGCCACACTCATCGCGAATTAGATCTTCTGAAGCCCCAGTCCATTCAAGTAAATCGTGAAGTAATCCAGCAACAACAATCTCATCAGAATAGTTGTGTTCGGATAAATACATTCCAACTCGTAGTGCATGCATAAGAATCGACTTTTTGCGATCAGGATCAAATGGCACATGCTCACAAAGTAGCCGCACAGCTTTTTCAAATTTAATTTCAAGTTGTTTGTTTGCAAGATTCATATTCAGTTATTCATGTTCGGCAGCATCAGCTTCGGCCTTTGTTGTGTGAATAGTTCCGTCTGCATGCTCTGGTGGGGAATACACAGTGTAGAGCTTGAGATTATCAGAATCAGATGTATTCCAAACATTATGTTGTGAGCCTGCTGGAACTACTATGGCAGATCCATCTTTAAGATTAAATTCTTCGCCATCAATTGAGGCTTTGCCAGCACCGGCTTCAATACGAATAAACTGATCGTGATCATTGTGCACTTCCATTCCAATTTCTTCGTTTGGAAGAAGTCTCATTACAACAAGTTGGCATTTTGGGCCAGTAAATAAAACTTCTCTAAAATTATTATTGTCGAGCGTTTTTTGCTCGAGCTCTACGAAATATCCTGACATATATTTAATGAATAGATGATTACGCAGGTGCGAATCCCATTTAGTTAGATAATTATTAATTTTCTTTTATTATTCTACCACAATACTGTCTATTTGGTGTTAATATGTGATGATTGTTGGCCTTTTTTACATTTTGTCCAGATTGCTTGGTAAAAGGCTTGATTCTAATTTGATTTCATGTTAGAGTACGCCTTATTCGTTTTATAATTAAAAGTCAATATGGGTAATTTTATTAAGAGGAAGGGATTCGGCAACGACAGGGATCGTGGCGGATCAAGAGGCGGTGGTTTCGGTGGTCGTGACTCAGGTGGTCATGGTGGTGGAAGACCACAAATGTTTAAGGCAACTTGTAGCGAGTGCGGAGAATCTTGCGAAGTTCCTTTCAGACCAACTGGTAGCAAGCCAGTATATTGCCGAGAGTGTTTCGGCGGGGGAGATGCAGGCGGATCTAATTTTTCACAGCATGGTTCACGCGACCGAGGGTTTGGTGGTCGTGATTCAAGACGTGATTCAGGACGTCCAGAAATGTTCAAAGCAAAGTGCGATGAATGTGGAGAAATGTGTGAAGTGCCATTTCGTCCAAGTGGCAGCAAACCTGTATATTGTAGCGAGTGTTTTGAGGATGTTCCTCGCAAAGATTCTCGTGGATCAAAATCAGGCGATTCAAATCAGTTTAAGGGTCAATTTGATAACTTAAATGCGAAGCTTGATAAGATTCTAAAATTGGTATCAGCAATAGCTGGAGAAGATGCAACTGGCTTAGAAGCATTTGCACCAGTTTCAAAAAAGACAGTTTCAGAAAAGAAACCTTTATCTGAAGAAAAAAAATCAGAAGCAAAAAAGTCTTCTGTAAAAAAAGCTGCGCCTAAAAAAGTGGCAGTAAAAAAGATTAAAGAGAAAAAGGTTACAAAGAAGAAAAAATAAGTTATGGAAAAGAAAAACACTGCTTGTAAAAGGGTGGTGTTTTTTGTTGAGTCGCATATCAGTATTGTGATTAGTTTCTGTGGGTTTTTGCTACAACAAGTTTCCATTTTTTGGGATCATTGATAAAATGGAACAATGCTAACTTCTATATTCGAGAATGAGAAAAAATTTATAAAAGGTCGTTCTTCAAATGAACGGCGACTTTTGGCTTCATTCTTTTTTTGGGCACTTTCCCAACCGTTTTTAAGTGTTTTTATTAATACATATTTATGGCGCGATAATCCTGTACCAATTACTCTCTTTTTCTATTCTTCTGGATTTTTTGCAGGCATGATAATTGGCTTCTTTTTGAATACGCGTTTTTTCTTGCGCACATTGTGTGTTAAGCGAGCACTAATTTTGGGAATACTATTACAGGCAGTTATTCCGTTTTTGCTAATCTGGCTTCACTTAGAAACAATTTTACCAACAGTTTTTATTGGCCTTTTAATAGGTACAGGTGCAGGGTTTTATTGGGCTAACCGCAACACTTTAACATCACAGGCAACAGATAAGTCAAAGCGAAATGCATATGCAAGTATTGAGTTTTCATTAATGACATTTGCTGGTGTTATTTCACCACTTTTGCTTGGTTGGTTTTTGGGGTTTTCAGAACACACAGAGCTGTATTCTGTGCAAACAGCGTATACAGTTTCTGCATGGGTTAGCATGGGTCTGCTTGCAATCAGTGCTTATTTTTTAACCAAACTCACACTTGGGAAAGAGTGTTTCAATATTAAAAGTCTTTTTGTAAAACAAGCCAGCAGGCGTTGGCAATGGTTGAGAGCTTTTGAGTTTTTCGATGGAATGATTTATGGGGCAGAGGCGGTAATTCCACTATTGCTTATTTTATATTTTCTTGGAAAAGAGGGGATGGTTGGTACAATTGGCTCTGCAACAGCTTTACTTTCAGGTGTCCTGCTTTATGCAATTGGTCGTCGAATTCGAGATGAGATAAGGGTTATTCAGGTATGGTTTTTGTTTTCATTCATTGGTGTAATTTGTATCGCAGCATTTTTCAATCCAATAGCAATTCTTTTTTATTATTTTTTACGTGGCCTTACAGGATCTTTCAAGGGATCTGCTTTGCAAATAATTCTTCTTGATGTGGTTGCAGATCAGAAGAATAGCGATGACTCAAGGCGCATTCAATTATTGTTTGACAGGGAAGTTGTTTTGAATTTTGGCCGACTTGCTGTACTTATTCCTCTAATCCCTCTGAGTTACTTTTATCCGGATTTTGTAATGAGATTTGGATTGTTTATTGTTTTATTTGCACAGCTTGGTTTGGTTGCGTGCGCAAAGAAAATGAAGACATAGCGTTTTCTTAAATTTTACAGAGAAAAAATACCGCTTGTGTATAAGCGGTATTTTTGTTTATTTGTTGATATGTATTCCAATCGGTGCATGATCTGAGCCTTGCACATCTTTCAGAATAAAAGCGTTTTTGATTTTTGGCAGGATTTTTTTATCAGCCCAGAAGTAATCAATGCGCCAGCCTACGTTGCGTTCACGAGCGCGCGACTTCATGTCCCAGTAGCTGTACGCGTCTTTTTTTTTAGGATGAAAATGTCGGAACGTGTCCACATAATTATTTGCTTCAAGTTTATCAAGCCATGCACGCTCAACAGGGAGGAATCCAGTATTTTTTTCATTTGCTTTTGGGCGCGCCAGATCAATTTCATGATGTGCTGTGTTTACGTCCCCACACACAATCACAGGTTTCTTTTTGCGATATGAATTTATGAGGTGCAGGAATCGCTCATAAAAATCTAATTTATATTTTATTCTGTGCTCTCCTTGTCCTCCATTTGGAAAGTAGACATTAAAGAGATAGAAGTTTTTGTGTTCAGTAAGGACAATGCGACCTTCTTCGTCCAAGAGCGGTTCGCCAAAACTTGTAATACTCTTGATAGGTTCTTGTTTTGAAAATGTAGCCACACCACTATAGCCTTTGCGCTGTGCTTGATTCCA
>JBDRLV010000026.1:0-4798 GCA_043812755.1 Patescibacteria group bacterium
AACTGAATGGTCTGTTTTTTGCTGAGTTTAACGGGTATCACATTAGCTTTCTGAAAAATTATTGAAAGATATAATCTCACCAGTGCCAACCACTTTAACCTTATCACCATTAACCAAAACTGCCTGTTTATCGTTTAATACAATCACGGGAAATTTTGTGTGCTTTACTGCTTCTGTAACCGTAGGTCGCATCTTTTCTTCAAAATGAACCTGCATTAAGAATGGTACAAGATTCATAGCAGTTAAATCTGTTAAACCAACGTCATTTTCAACCTTCTCCTTCCATGTCGCCATTTCTATTGTTGGACAAGCTATATAGCTTCCTGCACTAACACCAACATAAATTTTCCCCTCATTGATGAGCTGTTTAACCACGTTCTCAAATCCTGTTTTACGTACCCAATCTAGAAGATAGAAAGTGTTTCCACCGTTTACATAAATCACATCACAAACTGATAGTTTTTCTAATAGAGACTCTTGCGTCTCATCTTCCAAATCAACTTCCGTCAGTTTCATGCCGAGTTTTTTAATTTCATCCTTTGCTTTATCAATAAATTCTTGCTTTGGATTAAAACCTGCTGCGGTAGGTATAAAACAGACCGTTGTTTCACTTGGGTCTTTTTCAAGCAATTCCAAAAATGGTTTACATACCTCTGATATACCAGATGAAGTGAGCAAAAGTTTTTTCATAGATTTTCGAGTTTATCTGGCAAATGGTCGATTCCTCCAAATTCTGGTACAGAAATTGACTTAATTTTAGTTTGTAATTCAGGTTGTAAGGACGGATATACCATTTCATCTGCACCTATTGATTCACAATCATCCTCAATCAGAATGTTTGGGAGTGGTTCAATACGGTTAATTACTTCTTTATATTCTTCGCTGTCTTTTCTGTGATAAATTTCTCCTTCAGGAAAGCCGTAGCGGTCTAATACTGTTTTATCTGCTTTTAACATTTCTTCAGTTACAACCTCATCACCCCTTGCTCGCTTGGAGGTAGTCAATGCACTCAGATAATAAATTTCCGCACCTTGCTTAGCCCACTCTTGAAGTTTTTCAGGTGCATTACCGACTGGGGTATAAGAAAAATAATCTCGCACTGATTCTTCCTCGTCCTTAACTTGCTGAATAATCTCTTGCTTTACTTTTCTTGCTGCATTCTTATGCATGATTATTGTTCCGTGCAGAAATATTGCTATTTTCATAATCACTTCATTTTACGGTTAATCATGTCTGCATAATGTTCGACCATAAAATCATGATAAAAATCATTTTCAGAAATGTATTTATAAACGTTAGCTGTTTTTTCAGGAGGTTCATTGTTAAATTCAGCACATAGGTTGTCTATCTCCTGCTCGTTATCTGAAGATAATTCAAATCGCTTTACTGAACCATCTTCAAACTTAAACAGGAATATAATTTTTTCTGCTCCTATAACTTCATTCCAAAATCCTTTTGTCATTTTCTTTACTAACAGTTCAAAATACTCCTCAAGATGATTCTCTGGTATTACAATCTTCCGAAACCCTTTAGAAGTTGTTTCTTTAATCTCAATATCTAAATCTGACAAGTCTTGATCTTGAATTTCTTCTGCGCCCATTAGATAGCTAAGATAGATAGTTGTGTTTGTTCCCATAATAACCCCATCTTCTCAAAATTTCGCTAAAACTTCAAGAAACATGTTAAAAAACAGGGGATGGGATTCGAAATGAGGAATTTAGGTAGGTTGAGATACAAAAGTCGATTTTGGCAAAAAATGATAGTAATGGGATTCGGACTTTTTCCGAACTATTTCAGAGAATTTTTAATGTGGGTTTCGAACTTCGCCCCTGTGCTATTCTAGGCATAAACCCTCGAAAACAAAAGCACTCGACGCGTGGTCGAGGTATACCCTGAAGTGACAAAACAAAGTGATGTCTACTTCAGGGCTTTCATCTGAGCGACGTACACCCTCCTTCGCTAAAGCTACGGAGGGCAGGCGGGTCGCCTCAGAACTATTTTGCTTTTGGCTCGGGGGGTGGGGTTCGAACCCACGACCCATTGGTTAACAGCCAATTGCTCTGCCACTGAGCTACCCCCGAATGTAAAATTGTTCAATAAATTGCTTTCGTTTAAAAGCACTCTTTTTTAACTGTCTTTCTCTCCATCGAGCAGTAGATTGTGTTGGATATTTTTCGCATCCAACAAGAACAAAAGGCCGTCTTGCTCTTGTCGAACGCGAAAGCCCAGAATTATGTTCCTTGAGTCTTCGCTCGATATTATTGGTATGACCAATATAAAACTGGTTGTCCTTTTTACTCTTTAAAAGATAGACGAAATACATGATTGTATTATACGCCGCTGAGCCCTCCGGGTCTACGACCCGTAGGGTCGGAGACTACCCCGGAATGTATGTATTTTACTCAATGTGCAGAGAGTATAACAAATATTATATAATTTTGCAAGATGCCTAACGCACCTTATTATTAAAAGCATGGCATCATGACAGAATCTTTGTTATAATAATAATCATCTTTTTATAATACAAATATATGATAAAACCTTTCCTTATATTACAACTACGCCCAGACCAAGCTTCTGATGATGAATTTAAAGCTTTTTTGAAATACGGTGAACTTGATGAACAAGATGTTGTCAGAATAAGAATGGAAGAAAACGGCATTCCAGAAATAAATCTGGATGATTACTCTGCAATAATCGTTGGTGGAGGCCCAAGCAATATAAGTGATGATGAAGAGAAAAAAGAAGAATATCAAAAACGCTTTGAAGCAGACATGGCCCCGCTCCTTGATGAGATAATTGAAAAAGACTTCCCTTATCTGGGAGCATGTTATGGAATTGGTTCAATAGTAAATCACATGGGCGGTGTTGTATCAAAAGAAAAATATACTGAGCATGTTGGTGCAGTTGATGTAGAGTTTACAGAGCAAGGTATTATTGATCCGTTAATGAATGGGTTGCCAAAAGTTTTCAGAGCATTTGCAGGACACAAAGAAGCATGCCAAACACTTCCTGATAACGTGGTTTTACTTGCTAGCACAAAAGATTGCCCAATCCACTTGGTGCGTGTAAAAAACAACATATACGCAACCCAATTCCACCCAGAACTAGATGTTGATGGAATCATTCACAGAATCAATACATACAAACACGCTGGCTACTTCCCTCCTGAGGATGCAGACAAGTTAATTGCTGAGTCAGAAAAAGAAAGAGGAAAGATTACAGTGCCTCAAGAAATATTGAAAAGATTTGTCGAAAAATATAAAACAACAATCTAAACACTTGTAATTCTAATCAAACAAACAGCCAGCAATAGCGCTGGTTGTTTTTATTTGTCAAAAAGATCAACTTATTATAAGCTAAGCAGTGCGCTTTTTAAAACCATAACCTCAAACCAAGGGGTCAAAGATGGGCAATTTTCGCGAGTTTGGGAAAATGATCCTTAAACACAAGATCCAATCTGAATTCTTCTCTACAGCACACAATGCTGCGATTACAGGCACTGGCTGGCCAAACCGTGACACTCTGAAAAAACTTGGGTTTAAAGTTCACCGCCAAATCTCCTTTAGACAACTAAACATCGATATTGTCGCAGCCCCAGGCCATGACTGCTACTTCTTGATTGGTGAATGGCATGATCAGCCTTATGTTGTGTCAGTTGGACGTGTGCATCTTTACCAAAACTGCGGTCGCTATGGTGAGGAATCGCCTTTGCGTCAGTGGCTTGCAGTGCTATTCGCTGTGATCGGAGGCGGTACTCGCATTGTTGCAACAAGCGCTGTTGGTGGTCAAGGCGAAGGCATTGAAGACGGTATGATCACAATGCCAACTGGAATTCATGCAATTGGAGTTTCAACTCCGCATTTGATTGGTGATGAGTTCACTTCACCTGAGATGCTACTGCAAGACCCTGATGGTCGCAGAGCCAGCATTTTCACTAAAGTTGCTGACAAGTCAGGTCTTTCATGCAAAACAGATACTGGTCATCGTGTGATCGAAGGTCGTAGATTCGGTAACAAACTCAGCAGACAAGTATATCTTGCTGAGGGTTGCCAAACTGTTGGCATGTCGCTGGTGCCAGTGCTTGATGCTGCTTGTGTTGAAAACCGCGACCGAGCTGATAATCCAATCAAAGTAATGCCTGCTCTTTATGTTACTGATGCACATGACTTCCCTGATTCAAACGACATTGCATCGCGTGCAAAGCAAGATGCGCCCAAGCTTGCCAAGTTCCTTGATGCAATGGTTCAAGAAGAGTGGTAGCTATACAACTCAATGCTCAACAGCACCCGGCTGTTGGGCTTTTTTCATTTTCAAGCTAAATTATTCAAGATCTAGATTGGACGCTTTTATTATGATAAGATAATTACAAATAATTCACTATATATTAATATAATTATATGGGAAGAGGTTATGATTCATACCCTATTTATGGTGATGAAGAAACGCGTAGATCAGCTCAAGATGGGTCATTCCATCGTGATCGTGCAGAAGCCAGCATGACAGAACGCGAAAAGGAGATTCGAAAATTAAAAGACCTTCGTGATACTGCAGCCATGCGCCACAATGCTGATGATGTCTGGCGATTAAACAAGGAATTAAAAGAAAAAGGAGTTAAAGAATAATAAGCAATATTTACTGCAAAAACCACCCTTTGATATGGGTGGTTTTTTGATTATTAAAAAACCCTGAAGTAATAATCTACGTTTCACTTCAGGGCATGACCTGCATAGAACTGCTAGGGTCAAGACGCTTTTTGTTTTCTAATCCACATTGCTGTGAGCATACAGAAATTGCG
>JBDRLV010000027.1:0-6572 GCA_043812755.1 Patescibacteria group bacterium
AAGAATCTGTTGAAAAGTATGTAAATGAGCATCCGTCTCTTTTCGAGATCGCAAATTCACTTCTTTGAATTTAGTTTCCCATTCGGATTGCGACAATTGCTCATTCCACCAGAGATATTTTGCGTTTCGTTTATTCCAAGCCCCAAAGCAATTCTCACAATTTCGACAGTCAAACAAAAATGAACAATTAAGACAATCAAAACATTCACGTAAAAATTTACAATTATATATGCGTTGAGAGTGTAAAATATTGTATGAATTTGAAATGGTGTGACAATTATAAAATTCAATGGAAGATTCAGCTGCCCCAGTTGCACATCCATAAAAACAATTTTTACTTTGCGTGGCAATCATAAAATAACTATTCACGTCACCACGCGAAGCCATAGCCACAGAATTTTCAGGTTGAACATAGCTTCTGCTTGCTGACATTGGAACCTTTAAACGCAAATCATGGAGCTGTTCAAAAAAAAGTCTTTCATCGATATCCTGACACTGATCTGTAAATTCTTCCTCAAACCATTCAATGTCAGGCAAAACCGTGATTCCTGTTCCTGGATGAACACAACTCAAAACTGATTGACCAGTTTTCCAATGCTTACTTTGTCTCCACGCAAAGCCAGTAAAATATGCCATCATGCACTGCACCCTTGTTAGTGGTGCAATATCAAGATGAGGTACTTTAAATTTTTTGTACCAAGAAATTTCCTCATCAGTCATTGTCCATCTGCGACCAGTAAACTGACAGGTTTTTTCACCTGGTTGCATTGCATCCAAAATTGGTTGGATTTTTTTGTTGAAGTTCGGGGTTTTGCTATCCATACTGTTCCAAATATTTTAAATAACAATCTTTACAATAAATATTTCTTTCTCTATATACATCATTTACTGCAACAATTAATTCTTTTGAGCACTTATTACATTTTGATTCTTCCATAACAGCTGAGTTAGAAGTCATAATTAATTTGCGTACACGCTCGATCTGGTGTTCAGAAGGAGGGGCAATGCTATTCTTTTTATAAAATTCAACTTCAGGTTTTAATAGTGAAAACCGCCGTTTGAATGCTGGATCGTACAAAGCAGCACCTGCCCAACCATCAAGATCGCGTGCATGATCAGGTAACTCTGAAACATCTTTAACATCTGATGCGTTTATCAACTCTTCACCAATTGCACCTTCAGATTCTGGATCAAACTCTAATGAATTAACCTGTTTAATAAACTCTGGAGGGGCAAGGTAATAATGGACTGAACCACACTCAGGCGGATAGCCTGGATTAAATTTTGCTGGAAGAAACTCTCCATATTCTCCGCACTCTAACATTGCACATTTTAACTCATCTACCTTCTGCCAATACTCGTCCTCACTATATTGCTTATTAAATATACAATACTTTTTCTTTCTTAATCCAACACATGCAAAACAATAATCACAATCAAGGCTATCAATTAAAAACTCTGAATTTTGGCAACGAGCAACCCAATAACAGAATAAACAATTATAGCATTTCTCAAGTGCAGAAGAATAATATGTATTAGTTGATGCTGCTGGCTCAGCCACAAAGGCGTTACCTTCAGCCCTTTCCATTGCCCATGCACACCAATAATTATTCTGTGATCCATCAGTACCATAATAAATGTATTTGCAGTCCTTACAGTTGGTCATGTAATCACCAATACAGTTCTCGCTTTTCTCATTAAAATTCTCAGGCCAAACTGCTTTGCGAACAAGCACATCAAATTTCTCACGACATTCATTCATTACTTTTCTGCTTCCCAAATCAATTTCTGAAACTCTTTTGTTCCATTCCTCTTCGCTAAGCTGTTCATTCCAAAACAAATATTTTTTATTTCGTTTGTTTGTAGCACCAAAACATTTCTCACAGTTTCGACAATCAAATAGAAACGAAGAGTTCATGCATTCTCTGCACTCTCGAATAAATTTCCCATTATGAATCTTGTCACTGTGAATTATGTTATATGAATCTTGCACACCAACACTATTGTAAACCTCAGATGAATTCTCAGTATTAAATGCAACAACACTATGAAAAGAATTTTTGCTCTGAGACGCAACCATAAAATAACTGTTTACATCTCCGTGCGATGCAATCGTTATTGAATTCTCCGAAGGAATATAATCTCGATAAGCGCTTGATGGAACAGCTAAACGCAAATCATAAAGTTGATCAACGATTGATTCATTCAAATTATAATCTCGTGCTTCAGAAATAAAATCTTTTTCAAACCATTCTTTGTCAGGAAGTACTTTGATTCCAGTCGCTGGATGAATCCCACAAATAATTGGTTTGCCTGTTTCTGCATGCTTGTTATACCACCATTGTCCACCTGAAAACGTGTGCGTCACAACCCTCATTCTTGTTAAAGGACTGTAAGTTGATGGCGGAACATTAAATTTTTTGTACCAAGATATCTCCTCTTCATCCATCATCCATTTATCTCCTGTAATAGCACAAATCCGCTCGCCTGGTTGAGTGGCGTCGAGTATTGTTTTTACTTTCTGATCGTATTGTGGGGTCTTGTTCATATTTTCAGTTTGTCATCCTGAGAAGGAGCCCAAAGGGCGACGACGTAAGGACCTGTCGGTCAATAGATCCTTATGGTCGGCCTACGGCCTCCCTCAGGATGACAATGAGTCACTAACCATATTGTTCTAAAAATCCTAAATAACACTCGTGGCAATAAATTTTTCTATTCTTAAACGTAGGATTCTCGTTTACAATCATTTTTTTACTACACTTTTTGCATTCCATCTCAACTGGCAATAAAGCATTCGAAGCTCGCATAAGTCCACGAATACGAGCAGTAAAATGATCGCGTGGCGGAGCAATTTTATGTTGACGATAAAATTCCATCTCTGGTTTCAAATATGCAAACGGTCGCTTGATTCCTTCATCCATAATTGGCTTTTTTGTCCACTCATCATCCATTTCATCAACATGATCTGGAAGTGTTGCTCTATCAACAAGATTATCTGCATCAATTCGCATTTCACCATAGGCTCCATCATCCCATGGATCAAACTTTAACATTCCAGATTTTGTCCATTCTTCATCATTAAGCTCAACTCCTAAATAACAAGCAATTCCGCTCTCTGGAAAATACCCAAAAGAAAAATTGGTTGGAAGCGGTCGCCCATACTCACCTCGATCCAGCATTGAACACTTCAATTCATCAACCTTTTGCCAATATTCGTCTTCATAATATTCCTTGTTAAAAATATGGAACTTTTTGTGACGCAACCCAACACAACCAAAACAATGTTCGCAATTATAACAATTAAATGAGTATTCCAAGTCATCAGAGCGAATAAGAGATGAAGAAAATTTGCAATTTGAAGTTTCTCCAACCATACCTGATTGATAATTATTATCACCAGGAATCACAATACTAAACGCATTCCCGCGCGCATTATACATTCCTATACAACCCCAGTTATCAGTTGCATCAACTCCCAAAACACACATTTTACAATTTGTGCATTTTGTCATGTACTCTCCACTACAATTTTCAGAATGTTGATTAAAATCCGCTGGCCAAATTGCTTGCTGGGCCATTACTTCAAAAAATTTCTTTTTGATTTCAGATAAAATTTTCCAAGACCCAAGGTTGACTTCAGAATAACGTTTTTCCCATTCTTCTTCTGTCAACTGCTCATTCCACCATAAATATTTTGCATTTCTTTTATTCCATGCTCCAAAACAGTTTTCACAATTACGACAATCAAAAATAAAACTACTCCCCATACAATCAAAACACTCATATGCAAATTTACACCCATGCATACGTTGAGAATGATTGATATGATAGCAGTCCGTTAAATTAAGAGATCCATTTGCATCTATAGTTCCCTCTTGATCTAGAACATCCTCGCCATAATAACTCTTTTTACTTCTGCATCCTGCAACAAAATAACTATCAACATCACCCATGGAAACCGTTGCAATGGATCGCTCTGGTTCTTTTACATTTCTGGTTGCATTCACAGGAATCCCTAATTGCAACTCTCTAAAAATTTCAAAAAAAGGCTTTTGTGTTGTGAACTCTTTATTGGTTGACGAAAAATCCTTTTCAAACCATTCTTTGTCAGGTAGTACACGAATTCCAGCTTTTGGATGAAGATAAGTAAGGACAGGAGCTCCTGAATCAAAATGTTTATTCCACCACCATTGATATGTAGTCATATAACTTGACAAATGCCACATACGTGCTTTTGGTGAAAAAGGAGAAGGTGGCACATTGAATTTCTTATACCATCCAATCTCTTCCTCATCCATTTGCCATCTCTCACCTGTTAATTCACAAGTTTGCTCTGATGGTCTCAGATTATCGATTATTGTTTTAACCTTCAAGTCAAAATTTGGTGTCTTGGACATATGTATACCTGTCATCCTGAGGAGCGAACGAGGTGAGCGACGTAAGGATCTCATTGCTTGTTCAATGGGATTATTACGTCGGCCTTTGGCCTCCTCATAATGATAATATTTAATTACCCTTTCTCTTCAAGGTATTGATAATAACATTGTTTGCAATAAATATTGCGCTCAGTATATGTAGAATTTCTTGAGATCAAAACCTCTTTTGAGCACTGCTTGCACTTTGACTGCTCAAATTCCCCAAGATTAGCTTCTTTATACAAAGCCTGAAGACGCCTTAAAAAGTGCTTATTTACTGGCGCAATATTCAACTTTTTATAATAATCCAACTCAGGAGCTAATAGCGTAAAGTTTCTTCCATACTCACTGTCTTTAACTTGTTTGTTTGCATATTGAGCTACATCAAGATCGTCAATTGAATCAGGAATCTCGCCCGCATCAACAGCATCCTCTTTTTGTTCACCATATGCGCCCTCGCTTGAAGGATCAAACAAATGAGCACCTATTTTCCTTCCAAACTCTTCATCAGCAAAAAAGAATACACCCGCTCCAGAATAAGGAAAATATGATCCAGAAAATTTTGCAGGAAAAAACTCACCATACTCCTCATCATCTAACATCTTGCATTTGATTTCATCCACGAGCTTCCAGTATTCATCCTCACTATACTCTTTATTTAAAATACAAAACTTTTTCTTTCGAAGACCTACACATGCAAAACAATTTTCACAATCATAACAATTAATAATGTACTCGCAGTTCTGACAGCGCGATGAGTAAGAGGCGGCGTAAAGATTGTGGCTATATGCTCCTGCTGCGCTGTAATACACGCTCGTTGACATATTGCACCCTGCACAGTATCTATTTTCTTCCCCTCCGCCATGCAACCACGCACACCAAATATTGTTATTAGCATTTGTTGCATAATAACAATAATCACACTTTGTGCAGTTACTCATGTAATCACCTGAGCAATCTTCACATTTATCATTAAAATTTTCTGGCCAGATTGATTCGCGAACCAGCTTAGTAAATTGAGCTTTGTGTTGTTGCATCTCTGATCTAGACCCTGTACTAACCTTTTCAAATCTATTTCGCCAGTCTGACTCTGAAAGCTGTTCATTCATCCAAATGAACTTTTTGTTTCTTTTGTTTGTAGCACCAAAACAGTTTTCACAATTGCGACAATCAAATATAAAGAAACAGTTCATACAATCAAAACTTTCACGAACATATTGACAATTATGCATGCGCTCACAATGAATAACATTGTAACAATTCGTCAGATCTTTTGAATTGAAAACCTCAGAGCAATACTCCATATCTTTTCCTCCAACAGAATAAAAAGAATATTTAGAGGAACAAGCTAAAACAAAAAAGCTATTTTGATCGCCAAATGATGCAAGCGTAACTGAGTTCTCTGGCTCCTTGAGATTACGAAAAGCACTTCCCGGAACACGCAATACCAATTCATACATTTGTTCAAAAAGTGTTCTGTTTGAATTATAATCTTGCGCTTCGGAAATATAGTCTCTGTCATACCATTCCTTATCAGGCAAAACTTTTTGCCCTGTTGCAGGATGCACTGCAGTTATCACAGGAGTTCCATTTTCAGCATGCTTATTATTCCACCACTGCGAACCAGTAAAAAAGCTTGTAACAACACGCAACCTGCTTAATGGTGAATACTGTGACGGAGGCTTGTTTATCTTTTTATAAAAATCAACTTCACTTTGATCCATTTGCCACTTTTCGCCAGTGATAGCACAAGTCCTCTCGCATGGTTTTAGCGAGTCTAGGATTGGTTTGATTTTCAAGTCAAAATTTGGTGTATTACTCATATAATTTTGACGAAGATCCCTCTGTAGCTCCGAAGGAGCGAAGGGGGATAGTGTCGTAGTTAGGGGTTCTTGACATACGTCTGGTTTGTCATCCTGAGCCGTAGGCGAAGGATCCCATTGCCTTAATGAGATTCTTCGTCGGTAACAGCCTCCTCAGAATGACAGTTTGTTAAGCATGTTTCTCAAGATAATCAAGATAGCATTCTCTACACAGAACTCGCCTTCTAGGATACCTTAAATTTACACTTGTGAGAACCCCTTTTTTACACAAATTACACACTTTTTGCTCAAACCTCATGATCTGCCCTTTTTTAGCCAAATCAAAATAACGGGA
>JBDRLV010000028.1:0-11090 GCA_043812755.1 Patescibacteria group bacterium
GTTGTCTATTGTTATATCTCCTGATACTGCTTTGTTATCCCAAGAATCTGATCCATCCCAGATCAATATATGCCCTGAAGCAGGAGTAGCAATTGTTGTATCTGTTGCTCCTGAAACTGTACTTGTTATATCTGAAGTAAACGCAACAGTACCTGTTCCATTTTGGAAAGTGATTGTTCTGTCGTCTGTAGGGTCAGTGATTGTAAAGGTTGTTTCAAATTCATTTGCTGTACTTCCTTCGAATACGAATGGGGAAGCACCTGCCCATGTGCCGTTTGAGGTTAGGATGTCTGTTGCTACACTGCCCAGAATTACTGATCCGTTTAGGGCTGTTGCGCCTGCAATATACAAAGCCCCATCTGTGTAAATATTTCCTTCAATTCCTACCATCCCTGCAACAAACAAATCATCACCATTTAGAACAAACCCTGCATTTGTGATGGTTTCTGTTGAAGCTGTAGAAGCACCGACAACAAGATCCCCTCCAATAAATGCTTCATCCAAAACCTCAATATCATCAGTTACTCGCAAATCTCCTGATGCATCTGTAAGATAGGTAAAGTCTGCATCTGCCCCGATAATAACCGAGGAATCGTCTTCATATACCCCATATATTCCCGTTTCCCACAATCCTTGGGTTATGTCTGAGGTAAACGCAACAGTTCCTGAACCATCTTGGAAAGTAATTATTTGATCATCTGTGGGATCAGTGAATGCGAATGTTGTTTCAAAATCATTTGCTGTGCCTCCTTCGAATACGAGTGGGGAGGCTCCTGCCATTACAGCACTTGTAAAATCAAAGTTGCCAGTTGCAGTGTCGCCAGAGGATGCAAGAAAAGCTGTTGAGTCCATGCCATCGAGCAAATCAGAATCCCCTGCCTGCATTGCATAAGGAGCTGAAGCCAATCGCATTCGTGGCGTCATTTCAGAATCAGATCCAACAGTTAAACCTAAATACAATGTTGAGTTGTCATCGAATAAATCATCTGGTAAAGCATTTTGAGCCCCACCTGTTGTATCACCAAGCAACACATTAAACACTCCGTCAGTTACAGTAACTGAAATGGAACCATCCGGCGTATCACTTGCACAATCAATTGTTGTTGAACTTGCATCTGTGTCATCAGCACTCCACAAACATGTTCCGCTACTGGCAGAATCATAGATTGCAAACTTCAAGTTATAAGAACCATCCTCAACAGTAATCCTTGAGTCATCGGTTAACTTTCCTTGAAATGTAATTAGCTGCGGAACATCAAGAGCAGCATACACATATTGTATGCTAGAAAACATTGAACCAAACGACATGGTCATTATGACCAACACTATGCTAATTTTTTTAAACCAATCCATCATACTCACCTACGCTTATTTTGCGTAAGATTTTTTTAATAATTTTTTGTATTGCCCTACCAGTACTACAGCAACAAGAACAAAGCTTAAACTCATGGCAATCAGTAACCAAGGAATAATCCAAAAATGTACTGTGTCAGAAACCGCTACCCCAGTTTGTCCATAATTTGTAATCAGGGTTGCAGAGTATGGCCCTATTGCAAACTGACTAATTTCTTTTTTTAACTCCGATACATCACCTGCATCCATTCCTTTGTGCCATACGGTTTCAAACTCACGAGTTGAATCTGGTAATACTTTACTTGCGTTTGGGTTGAATGGGATGTTTGCAACAGTTGTACCAAAAACATTTTTCACTTTTATTACGCCAACCGGTTGAAGATGAACGTTGCCTGTATTCTTAAAACGAGTTTCAAACACCAACGACAAGTGCCTGTTTGAAGATCGTCCACGATCAATATCAAACCCAATTAATTCACCTTGCTCAATTAGATCACCCTTAATTTTCAATATCAGCAAAGGACCTGTCGCACCAACTACGCCAACTCCTTCACTCACATTTGGATCTGCACTTGAAAATAACAAACCTCCAAAATACCCTCCTGCATCTGTACTCTTTGGAACACTCACAACAAACGATGCTTTCATTGTCTGCCCAGAATCAATCTCAAAACGTTCCTGATCAAATTTCACCCAATCAACCAAAGAACGCACACTCGATACTCCAACAAAATGCGGTGTTCCTGTTTCACCTTTTGCCACAAAATCTTGAACTGAAGGAAAATATATCTGAGCTTTGTCACTTTCATTTGTAAGCAAAACCGTATCTGTAAAAGACTCGCCTCGCTCAAGTTCCACATCAATCATGTACGGGCTTATGGTCAATGCTTGAACATCATTGTTCACCAATAGCACCAAGGCAAAAGCCAGAAGGATAATTTTGTAACTCACTCTTTTCATAATCATTCTTTCACACAAATTGGCAACCAATGCCTCAAACAAGATGTTTTAATAATTTGATGTTACAATAAATGTGTACGACCCAGAATAATCACCATACTGTGTAGTTTCTGAAATAGCTGCTTTAAACGAAATCACTGAATCAACTCCGGCCGACCATGTGCTTCTTGATGCAAGGGTAAGAGCAGAGCCTGTAACAGCACGGTCATTAGCAAAGGATGCATCAGTTCCAGACACAGCAACACCGAATTCTTCAGAGCCTGCAGTTACATCCCCATCTGATACATCATCAATAATATTTCCTTGTGTATTTTGAATGGCTCTAGTTTCAGTTAATGATAGGGAGTAGCCGAAGTCAGCATTTGTTGATACACTCACAGTAATAGAGCCGGTTGCAAAAGTGCCTGTTACAAGTGTTCCAAGAACAACTGTTGTTTCAGAAAGAGACATTGTCAGTTTGGGTTCTTCATACAATGATTCAAATCCAGCTTCAGAAAGATAATTTGTGCTTGTCATTTTGTCTGTTGAATTATCTGCTGCTGAACCTTTGGTAATATAATTTGAAGAGCTCATACTTGCACCTCCAGATGTAAAAGAGTGCCCCCAAAGTTTGAAATTAGTTGATGAAGATTCAGCTTGAGAAATTACCGGGAACATAAAAAACATCCCACACAAAAGCAACAAAAAAAAATGTTTCATATCGTCTGTTATTATATCATAAAAAAGTACTTTTTTGTTGGGATTTTTGGCAAAGTTATCAACAATTAAAATACAAAAAAATAATATAAATATATGCATTTTATTGCGCTTGGATCCAACCCCATTTTGTCTCTTTGTGAGATCAATTCTGCTACAAAATTGCCCATCAAAAGTGAGTTGGTTGTATCAGAAAATATTTTAGTTATTGATAAAAATGATATTGATACATCTGCAATTGAACAACTTGGTGGTGCGATTAAACATGGTGAAATATTTAATAAAACAAGGGTTTTTTCGCAAGAATCCGTAGAAGATGCTATTTTCACTTACATAAACAAGGGGAAATTTAAAGGAAAAATCCATTTTGGGATCAGTGTTTATGGTGACATGAACACTAAACATGCTCAACGATTTCTCACAAATAGAAACCAAATAGGACTGGCTATAAAAAAGAGATTAAAAGACAAAAAACTCCCAGTACGCTTTGTTGTTTCAAGAGAAAAGCAACTCTCTTCGGTTGTGGTTTCAACCAACAAGCTATTAACCTCAGCAGGGGAATTCGTTTTAATTGTCAACAACGATACCCTGTGGATAGGTAGAACAAAGTGGGTGCAGGATTTTAAATATTGGTCACAAAGAGATTTTGGCAGACCAGCACGCGACCCGAAAAGCGGGATGCTTCCCCCAAAACTTTCTCGCATCATGATTAATCTTGCAGGAGTGGACCCAAAGAAAAGTACTTTACTTGATCCATTCTGTGGATCAGGAACAATACCAATGGAAGCTTCAATTCTTGGCTTTAAAAAAATCATTGGAGCCGACATTTCAAAAAAAGCAATTCATGATTCAGAAAAAAATTTAAAATGGTTCTTTAATTTAAACAAACAACTTGCAATGCCAATCCGAGCTCAAACACCTCTATACCCTTGTTTAATAAATGGTCAGATTGGACTTGTTGAATCATCTGCTGACGATTTATTTCGAGCTATATGCGAACCAATTGATGCTATTGTAACTGAAACATATCTTGGCCCGCCACTAAAAGGAAATGAAAACAAAAAACAAATAGAAAAAAATATTGAGGACGTAATGGAACTCTATAGAGAAAACTTTCCGCTTGTATTACATTTATTAAAAACTGGAGGAAAAGCAGTAATTGCTTTCCCTGTTTTTTGCTCTAAAGATAGCCAAATTTTCCTACCTATAAAAGAGCTCGTTTCCGAGTGTGGGTTTGATATTGTAGACCCAATACCAAAAAACGTACCGGAAAAATTCCAGATGAAAACAAAAAACGGGGGAATACTTTATTCACGCCCGAATCAAAAAGTTGCAAGGGAAATAATTGTTATACAGAAAAACGAAAGTGGCAAATGTCACCGTCTTGCATAATGTAATCTTTACCCTCAACACGCAACTTCCCTGCAGTTCGTGCCCCAGCTTCCCCATCAAACTTTACAAACGAATCATAATCAATTACTTCAGCTCTGATAAATCCTTTTTCAAAGTCCGTATGGATCTTGCCTGCTGCTTGAGGAGCTTTTGAACCGCGCGTGACTGTCCATGCGCGTGTTTCTTTTTCTCCAGATGTAAAAAAAGTTATAAGATTCAATAATTGATAAGAAGTTTTTATCAGCGTATCTATTCCTGACTGATCAATATCAAGTTCTAGCATAAACATTTTCTGTTCCTCTGCAGGCATTTCAATTATCTCGGATTCAATTTTTATACTCAAAGAAATTGTTAAACGATTGGAACCAAGATCAATCTTTGCGCCAGGTGCATCTTCGTTTGTATTAAGTACATATAAAATTGGTTTCATTGTAAGTAAAGAAACGTGTTTTACAAAATCATATTCTTCATCTTCAAGCACAACAGTGTTCGCAAGCTTGCCTTGTTCAAGCGCTTGGTTAATGCGCTGTAAAGCTTCTACCTCTTTTTCTAATTCCTTGGTTTTGCCAGATTTCATTTTCAACTTAACATGATCAATGTGTTTTTGAATAGTTTGAAGATCAGCCATTGCAAGCTCAATCTCAATGATTTCAACATCACGCAAAGGATCAACTGTACTGTCTGTATGGTGAACATTAGAATCATCAAAAGCTCGTACAACATGTAAAATCATGTCAACTTCGCGAATATTTGCCAAAAATTTATTACCAAGCCCTTCGCCCTTGTGTGCTCCTTTTACAAGCCCTGCAATATCAACAAACTCAATTGCTGTTGGAATCGTCTTTTCTGAATTAGAAATCTGCGTCATCTTTGCAAGACGTTCATCTGGAACTTCAACAACACCAATGTTAGGTTCAATGGTACAAAATGGAAAATTAGCGCAGTCAACCTGCTTTTTTGTGAGCGTTTTAAATAAAGTAGATTTTCCTACATTGGGAAGCCCAACGATTCCAACTTGAAGCATAGTTGTGTAAGTATACATAAATATGGATAACTGAACAATATTTTGCACATACCAGATCGCTAATGTACAATAATTAATATGATCAATGGTGAAATTAGAAAACAAGCAATTAAATTCCGAAAGAGTGGTTAAACATATGGAGAAATAAGGGGAAAATTAAAACTTACGATAGCAAATAGCACACTATCTTATTGGTTACGTGACACCAAAGTAGATCCTTCAAAAAACAATCGACACCAAAGTAGAATAAAGTTTCAGCTGAGAAAAAACCAAAAACGTGCTGTTGTAATCAACAAGGTCAGAAGGCATGATTACTTCAAAACAATGCAGGACAAATTAAAAAGCATTATTGATTATGGAAATACAAAAGAAGGAAAACAAATACAATTAGCAATGCTTTATTTTGGAGAAGGAACAAAAAACAGGAAACGTGGCTGTCTTACAATCGGAAATTCTGACCCGCAGTTAATTAAGCATTTCTTGCATCTATTGCGTACTTGTTATATGCTTGACGAATCGAAATTTCGGTGCACAGTTCAATGCCGTGCTGATCAAAATAGTGATTTACTGACCATATTCTGGTCTGAACAAACAAATATCCCACTTACCCAGTTTTATAAAACACAAGTGGACAAAAGAACAATTGGAAAACCTACAAAAAAACTAAATTACAAAGGTGTTTGTAGAATTGATTATTTTAACAGTAATATTTTTCATGAAATGATTTCATGTTACCAAATACTGTCACAAGGGCCTGTAGCTTAGTTGGCTAAAGCGTTAGTATGGCATACTAAAGATCGCGGGTTCGAGTCCCGCCAGGTCCACCAAACATTATGAACTTCAATGAATATCAACAATTATCAAGATTAACTGCTCAATACCCAAATGCAGGTAATAATTTCATCTATCCAGTTTTGGGTCTTGCTGGCGAAACAGGAGAAGTTGCTGAAAAGTTTAAAAAGATAATTCGTGACAATAATGGAATTGTAGATGATGAAAGAAAAGAAGTAATCAAAAAAGAATTGGGTGACGTAATGTGGTATATTGCTCAAATTTCAACAGAAATCGGACTTTCTTTGGATGATGTGGCACTAACCAACCTAGAAAAACTATTTTCTCGACTAGAGCGTGGAAAAATACAGGGCGATGGAGATGAGCGATAGTTTCTGCAGATATATTAAATAAAAAGAATAAGATGAAATAAATTTCATTTCATCTTATTCTCAACGATCGTATTGGTTCCCGATGCTTATGAACATTCAGACAGCATCGGGAACCCCAGGAGAATGGCTCCCGGTCTTTATGGACGTTCAGACAAGACCGGGAGCCACACTCGTTTAATAAAACAGGGCCTAGCGCCCTGCTTTATTATTATTCAATTTGATTAACCTCACCCTCTTCAATCACAGCTGGTAACTCCTGTGCAATCTTCCCTTCTTTAAGCCTTTCAAGCCGTGCTTTTACTAAATCATTTTCAGGATCATATTCTAAAACTTTACTTACCTGCTCAATTGCTCTATCCATTTTCCCTTGCTTTTCGTAAATTGAAGCGAGAAACCAACGAGCATTGCTAAACGAAGGAGCTAAAGCAATAGCATTCTCAAAAGATTCTTGTGCACGCTTTGTATCCCCTTCAATATCACGACGCAAATAAAGCATGCCAAGCTGAAACGCTACTCCTACATCAAGCGAGTTGTATTTTGCAACAGATTCCATTTTGCCAACCGCTTCATCCAAGCGCCCTTGGCGTTCAAGCACAATTGAAAGCTGAAAATGAGCAGGGGCATAATCCTGTTTTAACTCAAGAGCTTTTTCAAACATTTGTTCTGCTTTTACAAAACTATTAATTACTTTTTGTTCTGTTTCATCATGTTGTGATGTTCCTTTTTCAGCTGATAAAAGTGGCGACAATGAATCTGCATACTGAATATAAGTTTTACCAAGCTGTAAATAATTATCAGGGTTATTTGGCTCAAGCACAATTGCCTTTTCATACGCAGCAATTGAAAACTCGCCTGCATTTCCAACCACTGTAATCAGTTCGCGATAAATTTGTCCTCGTACCAACCAGTTAAGCACATTCTGAGGGGAAATCTGTGTTGCGCGAACAGCAGAATTTACACTTGCGCCAACCAATGCCTGAATGAGCTTCCCATGATCTGCGGATATTTCACCCGTCTTTGCGCGATCAAGTTCATCTCCTACACGAAGTAAAAGTGCACTTGAAAGATTCCGTAAATACACATCATTATATTTATTATATGAAGCTGCTCGATCCAGTTTTTTTGCAACTTGGTCGATCGGCGCGTCCTGACGATCGAGTTTAACAGCACTTGAAAACGAAACTTCTGCAATATACCTTTGTACAGTTGCAAACAAGGCACTTACGAAAGCAATAGAGAGCAGAATTAAAAACACTGAATAAACCGCACGTATCTTTGACTTGTGCTTTCGTTTAAATATCTTTGGTTCATTTGGCTCTTTTGTAAAATTACAAACCAAAAGAGCAGAAAAGAACATGAACATGAAAAGAAGAGAAATGTTTGATGAGTACAAAAACAAAGAAACAGCAAGTACAAGCCATGCCACAAATACAGCAGGAAGAGTTAATTCGGTTTTTTGATCTTTCTTTTTTACAAGTGCAAGAATTGAATAGACAAGAACAATAAGCAAAAATGCACTCCACGCAACCAAACCAATAAACCCTGTTGTAATAAATGTAAGCATCATAAACATTCCGGCTCTATCAAAACGCATGTTCCAAAGACCAGTATTATTTAAGTCAGCTGAATGATACTTTGTGAAATCAAAACTATATGTTCCAGGGCCTGAACCTGTCCAAACAGAAACATTAGCAACTGTTTGTTTTGAAATATTCCAATTTTCAGAAAAGCTTGGAGACACTTCAACAGGCAATTCAAAACGAACAATGGCAGGAGCCCAAAATAAAAAAGTCAGTGATACTATAAGCAAGAAAACTGGCAAAGCAATTTTGATAATTGATGATAATATGTCTGCTTTCAAAAATGAATAAATTAAAATAAAAGTTACACCACCAAGTAAAAGCAACCAAAGCAACCAATAATTAATAACCACGCAAACTGCAATTGTTGAAAGAGATAAAAGTGCAACAAATACATTATTAAATGTACTCTTTTCACCAAACATCCACTGCCCTACCATAAATAAACATGTAGCAACAGCGAAAATTCCAAAAGAGTTTAGTGTTCCAATTGTGTTGAATGTTTGAAATTGCGTAAACGCAAAAGGGAAAACAGGGAAGTTGATAAAAGAAAAAATCCCAATGATTGCAACAATTAAAGATGATATCACTATCAACTTGGAAATAATGCTTTGCGATTTCTCACTGAGAATAGTATTTAAAACAAGATAAAACAAAAGTGCAAAACCAAACATGGTGAGAAAACTTGTGTACTCTTGCATTGAAAGACCAATCCACGAACGGTATGGTGCTTGAGAAAAAAAAGCAGAAACAGCAGTACTTAATAAAAGAAGTACAGGCAAAATATTTACAAAACCAGTTCTGAACCTAAGTCCTTGGCCTGCAACATTTGAGATAATCCAAAACAAAACTGCGAAAAGTGTCAATATCAAAAGCAGAGTCTGTTTGTTTATTTCTAAAACATCAGTGCTAATTGGCAAAAAGAAAATAGGAAATAAAAACACCAGCACATATACAATCCATCTTGGCATTGCACTATAGGCAGGTTGTTTTTTCTTAAACATAATTTTTTGCAGTATAAATTATTGTTAACACAACAATTATAGCAGAATTATGGGTTTGAAGGAACTGTTCCTCTCCTTTCTCAGCCTTCGCGTAAAGCTTCGGCTGATCCCCCGAAATTTATTGAATGAGGACAATAAGGGGTATGGGAGTTTCTGAATCATTCGTCAGCCATGACTAAGTGGTGTTGACACCCTTGTCATTGCGAGGACGAACAAAGTGACGACCTGTCCTCCGAAGCCTTGGCGAAGGAGGAAGCAATCTTCTCATCAGCAATACCTCCCCCCCTTCATCCGCCTTCGTTGAAACATCGGCGGACCAGCCGAAGCTTCATGCGAAGGCTGGCAAGGGGGAGCATGGAAGTGGTTATCGAACCCTTACAGAATGTTTCAAATTTGGTCCGATCGTGCCAAATTTGAAACATTCTGATTTGCAATCCTCAATTTATCCACAGGCTAATTATAAAATAAAGCTAGCAAAATCAATATAATTCAAAGAAAATGCAAGAGAAACAATATTTCACGAAAAAAACAGTTATTTTATATAAAAAACATAACTTTTTTGCTTTGACCATTGGTCAAAAAAACAGTATCTTATAAGTAGGAGAGGCTCGATCTTTCACAATTGTTGGGCCTAAAGTAAACCATATCTTCCGGAGACGGAAGAGGAGGAAGGAACCATGCTGCGCAACGCTATCACACTGATTGCGACCGCTGCCCTTCTGGCTCTTGCCGGAGGATGCGGGAATGACAACCTCAACGACGATGACGATGGCGTCATCTTTGACGATGACTCAGTGGCAGATGATGATGTCGCTGGGGACGATGATAGTGATTACCAGCCAAAAATTCTGGAATTCGTCACAATCTCAAGAGACGGACCAGCAAGATCTGGCGATCTGAAAAGCGAAGATGTTCTTTCAGCTCAAGAAGAGGCAATTGCCCGAGCAGAAGAAATTGGTGGAATTGCCAAACGCATCGAAACCCCAGTCGTGACGCTGAGTGTTACTCTTGTTAGAGAAACAATCTCCGCAACAACCAACGACTGCGCAGATCTCTGTTTCATGGTGTCAGATGCGACAATCCTTACCGAAGCCCCACCACTTTTCACAGCATCAGCAGAAAACGTTCTGATCGCACCTCAAGAAGTCGAAATCAGAGAAACAGAGTTGCTTCTGATCGACTGGACCAGAGATGGATCATATGGGTTCGCTGTCAATGGAACTTTCGTACCTGATCCATCAATGCATGAAGAAACTGATCAGGTGTTCAATGTAACCACTGAAGTGGTCTATGTTGAAGAACTTGATGAAAGCCAGGTAAAGCTATCTGGAATCTTTGAAGGATACTCACACACGATCACGGCAACAAACTGTGTGTTTGAAGCACCATACCCACGCTTCCAATGTGAAATCGCGACTGATTTGACAACAATCTGGATTCTACGTAGAAACGAAGATGGAAGCATTGAAGAGTACTTTCTCATCATTTCTACGACTTAATCAACCCAACACCACACCTCTCGCGCGCAAACTCTTGCGCGCTTTTTTTGTCCAGAACTCCTGTTCTGGTTTTTTTATCTGTCATTCTGAGCCGAACATAGTGAGGCGAAGAATCTCCTCAATGGGATCCTTCGGTCGCTTTGCTCCCTCAGGATGACAAGGCTAGGAGATTGCTTCCTCCTTCGCCAAGGCTTCGGAGTGGTCCGCCTCAGGCGGAAAAAGGGGGAGATCAAAAATAAATTCAGAACCTCCCCTAACCCCTCCTTGGAAAGGAGGGGAAATATTACGCAAAAGAGACAAGTGTGGGGACTTGTCATTCTTTTGCTATGAAATTGTGGGGAAGGAACAAAAGTCAATCCTATGTTTCGCTTAGTGGCAGTTGGGTACAACCACCAATCGAAATCATTAGATCGTAATTT
>JBDRLV010000029.1:0-17683 GCA_043812755.1 Patescibacteria group bacterium
TTCTGAGGCCAGAATATCTGGCCGAAGAATCTCATTGATCAATGGGATCCTTCGTTATCACTCAGGATGACAAGTTAATTATACTTGTTTTTTCTTTTCATCCTTCCAATCTTTATACACTATTCTAAAGTGTAGCCAGAACAGAGGGATGCTAACTATTAGTAGTGAAATATCTCGCACAGCGTCGCGCTGTTTTTGTGCAGCCTGTCTTTCTATTTCTTTTGCTTGCATTTTTTGACAATATTCTTCATCTTCTACAACCATGTTTTTTGTATCCTCTGTTGGCATTCTTGGTTGAATTCCACAGGTGTCATAGCTATATGCTTGGTCTGCTTTTGGGAATATATATGATCGCAGTCCTATATTGATAAGATCAGAAACACTTATTATCATAATAACAAGTGTGATTAATGCAACGAGCGCGAAATAGATTCGCAAAATAATTGATCCTCCTTTTGTCATATTGTTTGTTTTAATTTCCATTCCTTGATCCTCCAAAAAAATGAAGAGCCCAGGGGTGGGGGCGGATTGTCGTAAAGGTGCAACGAGTAGTTGCTACGAATCGCGCCCACGTCACGTTTTGTCGCTTGGTGTCTGTTCCATTGTTCGACTGTCGGCAAGAAGGGCCTACTGGTCTCAGACTCTCGAAGATGAGAGTAAATGGCACCTTAGCAAAGCCTGATGTTCTGCCAATCAAGGGCAGTATGTATGAGGCAAGATACGCCCAAGGTTTAGCTCCCGTATCTTGTGAGCAACGCGGATTCTGGCACGATTTATTGGTCGCGCTGCAGTTCCTCCTCTATGTTGCTCAGATAAACCTCTGAGCATAATCAGAGGTTTATCTGAACCGAAGAACAAAGTTCTTCGACAGATCCTTCGGGAGCTTCGCTCCCTCAGGATGACAATTTGTTTTATTTAATCTCAACACCCATTTGGCGAGCTGTTCCTGCAATAATCTTCATAGCTTGATCAACATCTGTTGTATTCAAGTCAGGCATTTTCTTTTCAGCAATCTCACGCAACTGAGCTGTTGTAATTGATGCAATTTTATCTGTTAAAGGTTTACTTGACCCCTTTTTTATTTTCGCAGCCATTTTAATTAGATCTGATGCTGGAGCCACCTTTGTAACAAAGCTGAATGTTCTGTCCTCATAAACATTAATGATACAAGGAACAGTTTCACCACGTCTGTCAGCAGTAGCATTGTTAAATTGGTTTACAAAGTCTTGAATATTAAGACCATGCTGACCAAGCGCAGGACCAACTGGTGGCGCTGGTGTTGCACTTCCTCCAGGAACCTGGAGTTTAATTTGTGTAACTAGTTTTTTTGCCATAGCATTTTTGTTGAATGGATTCCTGCCCTATGTAAGGACAAGCTACCATTACTATGTTAGTTTAATTATTTACTAATTTGATTGTTAGGTGAATTGTGAAAAAAGATGAGATACGAAGTCCTGCAGGCGAATAAAAGCCGAGACGTACAATAGATGTACGTTGAGGTTTTATGAGCCGGAGGACGAGTAAATCGCTTTTTTCAAAGCTCACTATATCTTCTTTACCTGCAAAAAGTCAAGCTCAACAGGAGTTTCTCGTCCAAACATAGAAACAAGCACTTTTACCTTTCCACGATCATTATCAATATCAGAAACCTTACCTTCAAAGTTTTTAAACGGCCCGTCAATAATTTGCACAGGGGATCCTTCCTCAACATCAAGAATGTATTCTGGCTCATCAATACCCATACGCTTTTGCAGTGAATTCATTTCTTCTTCAGCCACAGGTGTTGGAGTTGTTCCTGTCCCAATAAATCCTGTTACATTTGGAGTGTTTCGCACAACATACCAAGAATCGTCTGACACGATCATTTCAACAAGTACATATCCAGGGAATATCTTTTCTTCAATAATTTTTCGTTTCCCATTCTTAATTTTAATTTTCTTTTCTTTTGGAACTAAGACTGCGAAGATTTTATCTTCCATGTCCATTGTTTCAATACGTTGCTTAAGGTTTTGGCAAACGTTTTCTTCATAACCAGAATATGTGTGAATTGCATACCATCGTCTGCCATGCTTTGCGGTTTGTTTTGGCATATTTTTATGCGTTAAAGAACAATTAAGAACTTAATTTTACAAGTTGTTCAAGTCCTAGTTGGAGCAACCAATCAAGACCTCCGAAAAAAAAGGCAATCACAAGGCTGATGCCAATCACAAGAAGCGAGTAACGGGTTGTGTCCTTTTTTGAAGGCCAGGTTACTTTACGCATTTCTTCTTTTGATTCCTGAATGTAGGAAAACAGTTTGTTTATCATATTTTCTATTCTAAAAAGCCCTTCTGGGCTCTATACAGATATACTAGCGTTATTTGATAAATTTGGCAAGGGCTCTGTGCATAAATCATAATTTGACAGAATTCTTAAAACATAGTAGTTTTTATGTAGATATGAAACAGATTAACAGTTATTATTACTATAATTTCTCTCTAGCCTGTCAGAAAGGTTAATTTTTTCGTTAATTACAAAAATTGAACTCTCTGACAGGACAGAGAGTTTTTTAGTTAGATTAATTTTGGTAGCCACAGCCTTTAGGTTGCGTTCAACTTGATGGAACCCTAAAGGGTTCCGCTACAGGGTTTCATCTTGCTGTAGCGGAAGGCTTAAGCCTTCCATGTGATGTGAAAGCTGAAGTTTGCGGCTATTGAGATAGATAATAAGTTCTTTCCAACTCGGAGGTGGTATATGATCTGGTTTTTTGTTTTTGTTGCAGTTTGTGCAGCCACGTGGTTTTTTTTGGTTGCATATCAATACTTGAAGCGATTCAACTTTGATCCATCAAAATGCGGATGGCTTGGATGTGAGCTTGAACTGTTCGTTGTTGATCTTGCAAGCGGAAAAGTTGTTGCAAGGGCTGCTGAAATCATCAATGCAGTAAGTGCTCCATGGTGCAAACCAGAGCTTGGTGCAACACAAGTTGAAATTACAACTGATACTTTGCCAACTGCTGAAGCAATTGTAAGCCAGCTAATGTCGCGCCTACGCACAGTGCGTCAAGTTGCGCGTGAGCTTGGCCTTGGATTGGTTGCAATGGAATATGCTCCTTATGACATACCAATTGATGCGTTTCCTAGTCCGCGCTATGAGCGAATTGCAAACCAGATGAGTGAATATAGGCGCAGAGCAGCAATGCGTCTTGCAGCTTTACACTTTCATCATGGATGTGGTTCATGGAGTGATGCGTTTCGAGTACACAACGCGTTTGTTAGAAAAATTTCGTGCTCAATGATTCGCGGTGATCATTCGCGTGGAGCGCGTCATGCAACATTTCAAACATTTCATGCAACAATTATGCCTATGCGAATCTGGAACCGATTCTTTTTTGTAGTGCGCGCAATAGTGCGTGGCTACTTGAAAGATCCGAAACTTGATTGGTCATGGGAGCGTATTTCAGTTCATGGAACTGTTGAAGGGCGTTCGTATGGGTCAATTGACGATCCTGATGAGATTCTTGATCTTTTACGTTGGCGTGTAAAAGTAAGCGGTTTGCCAATTCCAAGCGCAGTACAGCAACACGATATACCATCTCGTGAATATGCTCGCGCGGCTCTCTCTTGAGTCGCGTTTTTTATTCATTTGTATTAGTTTTCGAAATTTTAAAAGATTGTTGTTTGACAATAAAACAAACAAGGATTATATTGATTTTGTATGGAACAAGCAGTCATGGCCAAATTGAATAATTACACTGTGTTGAAAAACACGGCTATTGTGATTATTACAAACTGCGGCTTTGCTGTTTGGTTTGATTGATCACACGTTTTTTGATAGATCTCAGCCGCGGCAAAGCCACGGCTGTTTTGTTTTGCACAAAGGTGCAAAAGGAGGTAGGTGGAATGGACGATCTGTTGCTTCGAAAAATGTGCGATGATGATATTGATACCATCAACGCTCTTTATATTGAAGAATATGGGCCACACTATCCATACCTTCTCAAGTCAGACATTCAGCGCTTCAACGAAGGTGTGTTGATTGTTGCAGAGAGCTGTGGGCAAATTGTTGGTTTTGCCAGAGCAGCGACTTTGGGTCACTATACAGGTGTATATGAGTTTGGTGGTTTGATAATTAGAAATTCATATCGCGAATCTGGGATAGCGCAGATGCTAACCATTGCACGCGTGCGTGAAGTTCATTCGCGTGGGTGTACTGCTGTGTATTCAGAACCAGTATGTTACAGACAAGACAAGTCATCGCAGGCTGTTCTTGAACGTTTCAAATTCGTGTATACAGGTATACTTCCTTTCAAGTATCCAGCGCTCAAACCTGAGGTGCTTGGTGCGCAACCAGAGTCAGTGGTAGTGGCATTGCGTGCAGTTCACTTGGGTTTACAATTACAAGGGCGCGCTTTGTGTATTCCTGCAAGCATTCGAGCAACAATTGAGTCTATTCTTTCTTTGGAAAAATTAGAAGAAGGGCAGATGTTGCATGATTGCCAGATGCCTGAAGTGATAATAAGCGATCCGGTTGAACACGGTGGAATGCAAGGGGCTGCGTTTGCAGACGTGCCTGCAAATTGGGTTGAATCCAATGATGCGATTGAAGCCTTAATGCAAAATGGATTTTTGTTTGGCGCTTTGCTTCCTGGGTTTGGGCAGACTCAAAGCGGGCAAAGGTTTGATTACATTGTTATGTTCAAGCCTCCGCAAAGGGTTGCTCTCACAATGGATCTGGTTCATGTTCCTCCAAGCCTTGTTCCTATGTGGTGGTATTTGAAAGGGAAACTCGGTTAATTTTCTTACCGGCTTTTGCAAGCCGGTTTTTTCTTTACAATAAATGTATATTGATTTAATGTGATCGCAAGGAGGCAACATGAGACTCATAATAATTTTGATTGGCATTTGGGATGAACCAAAAACCATTCAGGAGCTGTTTGAGCTTTTTACAACAAAAGATGAGGGTAAGTATGCATATGGATCTGCCATATCAATGATTCCTGATATTGAGAACCTCAGACGAAGTGGATTTATAGGTTCTGATGATAGTGGTGACAAAATAAGAATTACGCAAGATGGTCGCAGAGCTATGCTTAAAAGTCCAGAAATGCGTTTGTTAAAGCTCTTTTTTGATAGGATTCCTTTGGAAAACTTCACCGGCTAATGTAGTCGGTTTTTTTAGTACCGACAAACTTGGCCCACATGGGCCGAGTTTGTCGGTCGAAACAAAAAACCTACCCGTAGGTAGGTAAGTATAAGTTAAGGAGCAGGTGGTGTTTGTTCAAGGCTAATTGGTTCTTCAAGAATTGCATCTTCACGTTCCATTGCTTCTTCGCCGACCAAGACCATAAAGAATTTTTCAAGATCAGGATGGATGTTGCATCCGAGTCTGCGCTTGCGAGAAAGCGCAAGCAGAGCAGTTGCTGTTTTTCCAAAAGCTCTACGTATTTCAATGCTTTGGCAAAATGTTTTTTCTATCATTTGAACAGCTTCGTTTCCGCTCATGCCTTCATCGGTAGTGGCAGAAATGGCCTGTGCAAACGCTTGAACAATTCCGCAACCCAGCTTTACACGCACGCGCGAAAGTTCTTGGCCCGTGACACCCTTTGCTGGATCAAGTTTATCCAGAATCATACAGTTTGCATCAATTGCGAACGTGAGGAGTCGCTCAAGAGCGTCTCGGAAATTGCGTGTATGTAATTGCGCGCGGTGCAATTCGTGTGCATTATCGCGAGCAACTGCGTCGAGCCTTCTCAAGAGCTCTATTACATAAGTCTGCAGTTCAGCGTGTGTATATGCTGAGGAGATTCCGGTCTTAATGCCTGTTGGGTCATCGCTAAAGGTTTTGAGACCTCTGTCGTTGTCAGTTAGGCATTTGATAAGATCCGCTTTCCAAGCTTGAAGAATTGTTTCTCTGGCGGATTCTCTTTCATTCTCCAGTATTGAATCTATCCATCTGCTGATTTTGCGTCGGATTTGTGTAGCAGTTGTAAGGATCATTGCTGTGAGAAACAAAACGGCAGGTAATCCAAACAGATGAATGAAATTCAATGCTAGCGCCGCATCCCTGTCTTGAGGACCCACAACAAGCAGACTTCCAATAAACACTATTTCAAGAAGAAGACACACACCGAATATTATAGTGAATGGTGTGTTTTTTGGATGCCACAGCTCAAAGAAAAACCGTCTTATAGCTTTCAGCATTTTAAAGACCTTTTCCTTTACCACACTTACGCGCACCATGCGTGCAAGACATCGCCCATAGCAAGCCCAGAGAATCTGGAAACCACCTCGCAAGGTGGCGAACTTGCATCTGCGGCCTATGTGCTGATTAATCAGCTTGGGTTAAAGGATTACAAGATTAACAAGAGAAAAGGGGATTGTCAAGGTTTGTAATCAAGTGCCTCCCCTTACTAAGGGGAGGTTAAGGGGGGATAAAAATAAAACAAAAAAGTACCACGAGAAGCGAGGTACTTGAGAAACTGAGCTGGCGATGGGACTCGAACCCGCAACCTGCTGATTACAAATCAGCTGCTCTACCAATTGAGCTACGCCAGCTAACGCACCGCTTGAAAAAAGCATCGAATGCTACGGTGCGAGAGTGTGCTGATCTGGGGCGCCAGTCAGCACTTCATCTGTCGGGGCGATAGGATTCGAACCTACGACTCCTTGCTCCCAAAGCAAGTGCGCTACCAGACTGCGCCACGCCCCGAAACTGCAAAGAACTACTTCCTAACTGTGGAGCTGATCGGGATCGAACCGACGACCTCAAGCTTGCAAAGCCCGCGTTCTCCCCCAGCCATAGGCTGGTCCGCCTCTGGTGGAAACTGAGCTACAGCCCCAAAGGTTCATGTATTGCCGCATATACGAACGCCTTATACTTTAGCAGGTTTGGAAGCTGCTGTTTCTAAGACCAGTAATTTTCTTGGGCGATCATCCGGATTAGATGCAAGCATCCTCCTTCAAAAGGCCACTGGCGGCTACCACGCACGGAATTTTATCTGCTACGTGGACGGTGACAATACATGAACCAGACCAAACTATTTTTCTGTGGGCCCGACCGGACTTGAACCGGTGACCGGACGGTTATGAGCCGTCTGCTCTGCCAACTGCCTGCCGGCCGAAGCTCCGAAGGAGCGAAGGCTGGAGCTACAGGCCCTGTTCTGCATTTTCTGCTGGGCAGGCAGGACTCGAACCTGCAAATGCCGGCACCAAAAACCGGTGTCTTGCCATTTGACTACTGCCCATTACTTTTCCTGCAATAACTGTGGGCCCGGAGGGATTCGAACCCTCGGCCAATGGCTTAAAAGGCCACTGCTCTACCAACTGAGCTACAAGCCCAAACAGGAAATAATAATATCACAAAATTAGCCAAATGTCAAGGGCTTTATTAAGAAAATAATAAAAGCACCAGTTGTTTTGGTGCTTAAGTTAGCTATATAGATTTGATCTAACACTCAATTACTACGCCCTGATCGCTTGCAAGGCGTTTGAATGTAGGAGAAATTTGGGCGAGTTCTTCAAAAGAACTCGCTGTTGCCTCAATTTGAGGATCTCCATTTGTGACATTGGAAACAGAGCGAAGAACAATGAATCTATCGCAAAGATTGCGAACTGTATTGAGTCTGTGAGTGATAATAAGAGCTCCGACATCTTCACCAAGAACCACTCGCAAACCTTCTTGTACTTCGCGCTCAGTTGTTGAATCAAGGCTTGATGTAGCCTCATCAATGATCATAAAGTGTGGAGAGCCAATTACAGCAGCGCCAATCATAAGGCGCTGTGCTTCTCCTCCTGAAAGCTTGATCCCGTTTCTTCCTACTCGCGTATCAAGCCCTTGGGCAAGCCTTGGCCCAAAGTCAATTTGCAAAAGGCGCATGAGTTTCCATAGATCTTCATCGCTGACTTTTATGCGTTCTTCAAGCGCGAGTGCATAAACAAGATTGTCGCGAATCGTTCCTGAAAACACCTCAGGCTTTTGCATAATGTTACCCTGTGCGCGAATCCATGAACGCAACTGAGTGCGTCGCAGATCAATTCCATTTATAATGATTCGTCCAGAAGTTGGGTCCATGTCACGTCGCAGAAGATTTGTTAGTGTTGATTTACCAGCTCCGCTTTCTCCAATGATCGCGACTTTTTCTCCAGGTCTGATCTCAAAAGACACTTTCCGAATAACTTGCGGGATGTCACTTTCTGCTGAAGAGTAAGCATGAGACACATCTTCAAAAACAACATGTGGCGCAGTTTCACTTGAAACAGGTACTGCATCTTGTGCATCAACAATATCAGGTTCAATTGTGAATGCCTCTTTGAGTGAACGCATTGAAGGCATGCTCCAATTGAGCTCGCGTTCAAGGTGTCCAATGTTCCACAAGTTGTCTTTTACTTGCACACTCCAAGCGTAAAGAGGGTAGAGTATTCCAACAGCTAGCGCGCCATCGAACACTTGCCATACACCATGAAAGAAGATGGTAAAAACAACAGCTGCTGAAATCATTCCGCGGTGTGCAATCATGTCATTGAACCAGAGCCAGAATTTGCGATCCTCAATAATCACTCTGTCATACCAATTACTCATGTGTTCAACTTCACAATCTTCATTGCCTGTTGTTTTCACACGTTGGATTTTATCCCAACGCTCACAACGATGGCGGTTTAGAGCGCGCCAATCATTTTCAATTGAAATACATGTTTGCAACATGCGAGCGTTAAGGAAAAATGCAAATGCAATGTATGCAAGTAGCATTGCGCTAACAAGTGCTCCTGCGAACAGACTAATGCACCACAAGAATACAATTGCAAAAAACAGACGCAGGATTGCAGTTACACTACCAAACAACACCATGTTTTGAAGACCAAAAAGAATTGATCTCGCTTTTTCAACATTGCTAGTTGATAGCTTATTTCCTTCTTGATTATGCTGGCCAAGAGATTTTTCAAAGAACAACTTGCTCATTTGTTTATCCCAATGCCCAACATTGTAACCAAAAATCATTTCACGCAAACGCATTTCAGCGCGATCAATTACCTGTGACAACAGCATGAGTGCTGCAGCAGAGCATAGACCCATAACAACCATTTCATAGTCACGGGCAATAACTCCATCAAATACAAAGCTGATAACCCATGGTAAAAGCCCTTGTAACAGCAGGGAACATACTGACGCAAAGATCATTTTTTTCCATGCTTTTTTGCCAAGTGGGCTGATCAGAGTTTGCCAAACCCAGGAATATACTTGTTTTGTTTCTTTGATTTCTCCAAGGTATTCTTTAATGCCAGAGATTTGACGTCTGGATTCATCCTCATACATACAAAACTCCTTTGCAAAAGAACAAAAAATCTTGCCGTTTCAGGCAAGATTATTAATATTTTAGTTATTCAAAATTAATCAAAATCTCAAAACATCTTGCCTTAAATAAGTTAAATTACCAGCGTTTGGACACAATACGCGGGCAAAATTAAGAATTGCGCCTCCAAAATCGAAGGAATGGAACATAATTATTCGATTGTTGTTATCAAATCTTTCCATATGCTTTTGTCTTTATTCCTGGCTTGAAACAACCAGAGATAACATACTACAACATTGGTGGCAATGAGTCAAGCTGGGGATAAATCATGCAAAAAACAGGCTTTGCCTGTTTTATTTTATTACCCGCATGCTTTGTTTAGTGAGCAATGAATTTATTTTGTCTCTTAGAAATGCTTCCTTAATTCTGAGGGTTTCTTCTTGTTTATAACGTCTGTAATTTCTGGCAACCTCTGCTGTTTGACCCATAAGCGAATCAGAAGGGAGTTGATCAGTCAAACTAGGATCTCTGTCTGTGAATTCTTTGCGTACGTCTGCGATATCTTGTAGGCGCTGTTTTTTTGATCGTTTTGTTCCAAGACTTGGTGGTACAGGATTTGTATCATTGACTTCGTCTGCGTATGAAATTTGTGCAACCATCTCAGCACTGTCGAGGTATTTTTTTGGATTGTAGACGTCCGGTACTTCGATGGCATCGAGTTGTGTCTGAAGATCGTTTTTCCATTGTGTGCCCTTAGCAAAACCTTTTTTAAGATCAGTATGTAGATGGTCAACGCGCGAGGCAAAGTCTTCACCCAGCGATTGGCGTGCAAATCCAGACCGTCTATCTCGAACTTGATCGATCAATTCAACAACCCGTGGTGTAACACCGGGCTCAGAGACGACGATACTTGGAGGCTTGACGATCGCGTCAGCGATGTCTGTTGATTGCAGATAAACACCAAGTGCTCTTTTTTGTTCGGGGGTGAGTGTTTGTTTCTCTCTTTCAAGAGATCCAGTAATTTCTTGGTAAATCATGTCTTCGATGACGGGTTTGGTCAGCAGTTTTGGATGTTCGGTTAACTTACTTTGTTCGATGTCTCGTGGAGCTAAAAGTGCATCCGGGTTTTCATTTTGTGTTTGTAGAGCCGTTGTTGCATCAAGAGTTTCCAAAAAAGCATTCCATAGTTGAAGCTCAGCCTGTTCCGATTGTGCTTCTGCGTCTCTTTCGGATCGTTTTGAAGCAAGATCTGCTATAGGATTGAAGCTAGATTCCAAAGACATAGGTAAAGGGGTAAAGGTTATACATCAAGGTTTTGAACGTTTTTGGCATGAGTTTGTATGAATCGTTTACGTGGAGCCACCTCAGAACCCATTAGTATCTCAAAAGTTTCATCTGCTTTTACTGCGTCAACAATTGTAACTCGCTTCATGGATCGTGTTTCTGGATTCATGGTTGTTTCCCAAAGTTGCTCAGCATTCATTTCTCCAAGACCTTTGTAGCGTTGTACATTTACCTTTATACCCTCAACAACCATTTCTTCTGTTTCATTTGGGACGTCATCTGTTGGTTCATTATTGTTTTCTACCTGTTCTTTTTCTTGTTTTTTGGTTTTTGCGTCTTGTTTCTTTTTTCCAACCATTGCCATCATTTCTTTGATACCTGTATCACGCTGTTCCTCAGAAAAGGCATAACGAAATTCTTTTCCAATTTGTATGCGATAAAGTGGTGGCTGTGCAATGTAAATATGCCCGCCATTTATTAAGTCAGGGAAGTATCTGTAAAACAGAGTAAGAAGAAGTGTTCTGATGTGAGCGCCATCAACGTCAGCATCTGTCATGATGACAACTCTGTCATAACGTAAGTCATCAATATTGAATCCTTCACCAATGTTTGTTCCAAGTGCAATAATAAGTGATTTCAATTCATTGTTAACAAGCATCTTATCAAGACGCGCACGCTCAACGTTTAAAATTTTACCTCGCAGTGGAAGAATAGCTTGAGTTTTCCGATCGCGTCCTTGTTTGGCTGTACCGCCAGCAGAGTCTCCCTCAACAATGAAAATTTCTGAACGGCTTGGATCCTTTGAAGAGCAGTCAGAGAGTTTGCCAGGAAGTGTTAGTCCATCTAATACACCTTTTCGTAGAACAGTTTCGCGAGCAGCTCGTGCAGCAGCCCTGGCTTGCGCCGCAAGAACACATTTACCAATAATTGCTTCAGCATCTCTTGGATGTTCTTCAAGGAATATTTTGAATGAGTTTGAAAAAATAGATTCAACAGCAGTGCGAGCTTCAGGATTACCAAGCTTTGCTTTTGTCTGTCCTTCAAATTGTGGTTCTTTTAACTTAACACTTATCACGGATGTTAGCCCTTCTCGCACATCGTCACCAGTTAAATTCTGATCTTTTTCTTTTAACAATCCTTTCACTCTTGCGTAGTTGTTAAGTTCTCTCGTTAGTGCTGATCTAAATCCGATTAGGTGCGATCCGCCTTCTTGGTTTATGATATTATTTGCAAAACACAAAACAATTTCTCTGTATTCTTCAGTGTATTGAAGAGAAACTTCAACATCCATGTCACTTTCGTCATCATGTTTTGAAACATAAAATACATTTTCATGTTTTGTTTCTTTTCCGCGGTTTAGATGTCTTACATAGGAAGAGAGTCCTCCTTCAAAATAAAATACGTAAACTTTTTTATTTTCTTTTTCGCGCTCATCAGCAATAACCAACTTAATTCCTTTTGTTAAATAAGCTTGATTACGTAGATGGTCAACGATTGTTTGAAAATCAAATTCAGTGGTTTCAAAGACCGTTGGATCTGGTTGAAACGTGATTCTTGTTCCAGTACCCGTAGCTTTGCCAATTGCTTTTACTTTTGTTTTTGGCTTTCCTATTTTGTATTCTTGCATCCAGAGCTTTCCATCACGTTTAACCTCAGCCTTCATATAAGTAGAAAGCGCATTTACAACAGAAACACCAACCCCATGCAAGCCTCCTGATACTTTGTACCCACTGTCATCTCCACCAAATTTTCCTCCAGCGTGCAATTTTGTTAATACAAGTTCAAGTGCTGACACTTTGTATTGTGAATGCATGTCAACTGGGATTCCACGTCCATGGTCTTCAACAGAAGCCATGTTGTCAGGAAGAAGGCGAAGAGTAATTTCGTTTCCATGTCCTGCCATTGCTTCATCAAAAGAGTTGTCCATAACCTCCCAGATGAGATGATGAAGTCCAGTTGGGCCAGTTGATCCAATGTACATTCCAGGGCGCTTACGCACAGGTTCAAGGCCCTCAAGAACAGTGATTTGCTGAGCATCATAAGCTGATGGCTTTGCAGATTTTTTTACTGGTTTTTTTGAGCCTGTTTTTTTGGCTTTTCCCCCTGCATTTATATCTGTTTTGGTTATCATTTTCTTTGGCATATTATTCAAAAGTAACGACAATATCTTACCATGTTTGAGTACTCTTTTCAATGTTGTCTCTGGGTATAAAAGTCGAGCTTGATCTCCACATAATTCCCAAAAAAAGTTATAATAGATATGTATGCAAGAGAACCTACAACAAGAGAGCTTTTTATTAGAAGAAGAAAAAGAATTTGAACGCCAATACAAGGTATCAATGTGGTGGGTTGAGCACAGAATTCTTTTAAAAAAGATTGGGTATGGAATCATAATGGCAATAGAGGGTGTTCTTTTGATATATACAATTTGGATTTTTGTAGATACTTATGCTGTAAGTTATGATTCAGAACAAACAGAGGTTGCCAAGATGGTCGCGTTTGGGCAACAGGATTTGCATGCTTATTCGCAGGCACGGGCAGCGTTTCCAATTGATGTTTCTGAAATGAAAGTATTTTCAGTTGGCGGAGCTACCTATGATTATTATGCTTTATTAACCAATGATAATATTGATTGGTATGCTGAATTTTCATATTGGTTTGAGACAGGAGGAGAGCAAACTGAAAAGCAAAGGACATTTATTCTTCCTGAGTCACAAAAAACGGTTGCTTTTTTAGGGCATGAATCAAGTGGCTCTGTTGCTGGCGCAGAAATTGTTGTTGGCGATATTTCTTGGCACAGAATTGATAAAAAGAAAATTTTAGATTATGAATCCTGGGCCATGCAAAGGCAAAGGATTGAAGTCTCAGAAGTTATTTATAATACCCACAAAGTTAATAATATGAATTTTGGGACAATTAAATTTAGTGTTGAGAACATGAGCCCTTTTAGTTATTACGACATTGTGTTTTATTCAATTTTGAAAAGAGGCAAAGATACGGTTGGTGTAAACAGGATTACACTTGATGAATTGTATTCTGGTGGGAAAAAAGATTTAGAAATGCAATGGTCTGGAGTTATTCCTTCGGTAAGTCAGGTTGAAATAGTTTCTGATTTGAATATTTTGGATGAAACAAAGTACATACCGTCGTATTATTAGTGATATTTCAAGTAGTGTTATATAAAGGAGGGTCGATTTAACTCGGCGCTTTTTTATCCATTATGAAAAGAACATTAATGCAATTCCGTTCAATTGATTGGCTTTTTGTGTGTGCAGTTTTTGCTTTGGTTTTAATTGGACTTGCTGCAATTTATTCTATTGCTCTATCACAGAATGATTATTTGAATTTTAATAAGCAGTTGTTTGCTGTCTTTATTGGCGCAATCATTTTTTTTGTAATGGCTTTTTCTAATTATAGATTGCTTCGAAACTATGCTTTGGTTTTGTATATATTGGCTGGGGTGTCATTGGTTTCTGTATTATTTTTTGGAGAAAACATTCGTGGTACAACAGGTTGGTTTTCGTTTGGTTTTGTGAGTATTCAACCTGTAGAGTTTGTGAAACTGGTTATAATTATTGTTCTTGCAGCGTATTTTAGTAACAGAGCAAGGAATAGTTTTGGGTTAAAAGAATTAGCAGAAAGCGGGGCGATTGTATTATTGTTTGTTTTTTTAATTTTTGCTCAACCTGATTTGGGCTCAGCTTTGCTTGTGATTGGTTTGTGGTGTGTGATGATGCTTTTTGCTGGAATAAAGAAAAGATATTTTTTGTCTCTGTGTCTTCTTGCTCTTATTGCTTCGATTTTTTCTTGGAGCTTTTTATTTGCTGATTATCAAAAAGCAAGAATAACAACTTTTATTGATCCTGCTTCAGATCCTTTAGGGCAAGGTTATAATGTTGCTCAAGCTGTGATCGCAGTTGGATCAGGTGGTTGGTTTGGGCGTGGTCTTGGTTTTGGATCACAAAGTCAATTGAAATTTTTACCAGAAAGTCATACTGATTTTATTTTTGCTGTTATTGCAGAAGAGCTTGGTTTTGTTGGCATGCTTTTAATTGTTGGGGCTTTTGGTGTTATTTTTTGGAAAATATATCATTATGCATCAATGACTAGAGACAGTTTTACAAGTTATTTGATGCTTGGGGTTGGTACGATTTTATTTTTACAATTGTTTGTTAATATTGGAATGAACTTGGGGCTTCTGCCTGTTACAGGATTGGGGTTGCCACTTGTAAGTTATGGCGGTAGTTCAATTATTTTTACTTTTTTGTTGCTAGGGATTGTGGCCAGTGTCGCTTTGCACACAAAGATGTCGCGGTAGCCGCAGGCTTTTCCGCAAAAGGCGGATCAGCCTATGGCTGAAGCCTGCGTTCGAAGCGCAACCTAAAGGTTGCGACTACCAGAGCATAAATGAATAAGGCACCTTGACAATAAGCTGTTTTTATGATTAAGTACAGGCTCGATCTTTTCAATAACTGGGTTTTTTAACAGCCGAATTCGGATCTTCGCAATGGTTGCGAACAGGCTGATTTCGGCACCTTCTGCCACTGAGACGACCCTGGCTTTTGTCAGGTATAGGGCCCATTGGTAAGGAGTAGGCAATGAGCGATGTAAGAGTAGTAAAAGGTGAAGTTTGTGTGTTGTGCGAAAAGGCAAAAAACTTGCCAGCGCAATTCAGTGTTGGCCACTGCATTCGATGGTGTGTTTGTTTTTTTGCATTCGTTGGGATGTCAGCCGTCAGTTTTTTGTCAGTTGATTTGATGACCAAAAAGGAGAATATTGTAGTTTTAGCTACGCTTGGCACAATCATTGCAGTTAATGTTTTGCTGATTGCATGGTTTGGAATCATCCCAATCATCATGCGCAATTGTATTGGTCGCAAAGAGTATCGATTTCCTGACATGCATGAGCACGAGCACGTGCATGCTGTAGCTCCTTGGGATGAGCAAGGTCATTTCACTGCAGATTCCTCATCCATGAAGTATTTTGGAGAATCGGTTTGGCCACTCAGAAGGCCAATTCTCGAGCTCCAGGTTGGTGGATTTGGCAAAAGCAAAATTCATCATACGCCCAGGGGATTTAAGTGGGAGATTGTAAATGTGTTGCACAACCCCACAAATGAACATATGCCGCTTGTTCATTTGTGCATTGGCGTTGTTGAGCAGATTGTGCCTGCATGCGAGGCTGCCAAGATTGTCAGGCACTTTAGCTGTTTGTCTGAGATGGTAAGGCAGGGTGCTGGTTATGACGCAAAGGTAACTGAAGTGGTACGTCTGGGGCGTCAAGTTGAAGAGCTGTCGCAGCAATATGCTGTACTTGGCGTGTTTGTCGCTTGGCTGCATGAGTCAGCAAAGAAGCGCAAGGCTCAGGGCGGTTTTCCTGACTCCCAACATGGTCAGTTCCTGCGTTTGGCAATAGAGTTTTTGTACCAGGAGAATCCCAAAAGTAGTTTTCCTTTCCCGCATACGTTTGATGGGGAACATCCCCCTGTGCTTGAAGGGGTTACCAAAGACACGTCGGTTCAGTTCCATGCTTGTGCACTTATTGAGCGTGTGCTTGAAGATGCTAAGGGTGCGCCAAATCCAGTTCAGGAAGCTCAGGCAGCCTAATTGATCTTTACTTAATCTTCACGCACCAGTCTTGCGCTGGTGCTTTTTTTGTTGTTATTCTCCCCCCTTACTAAGGGGGGATTAAATGGGGGTCTATACGGTTCGGTAGCCGCAGCCTTTAGGCTGTGCACGAAACGCAAGCTTCAGCCATGGGCTGATCCGCCTTTTGAGCCAAAGTCCCATCAGCCTCTGGCTGAGGCGGAAAAGCTTGCGACTACCAGATCGATTCGCTAGACCCCTCCTAACCTCCCCTTATTAAGGAGAGGAACTGAGCTTGACTCACCCGCCTTATCATGATGAGATAAATACAGTTCCTTAAAAGTCTTGAGCAGATGATTGCATTGTGCAAGATAAGCTGTTTGGGACACTCTTGTTGGCAGGACTTTGAGCCTGCGAGCATGGAGAATATCATGGCAAAGTGTGGAGAGTGTGACAGGGCTTTCAACAGCATAGGTTTCATTCCAGACGTTCTCACAAGCGGTCTTTTAAAAGTGAGTTTGTTTGGATTGTCTGTAATAGCTGTGTGGTTGTTCTTTGTTCTTAAACTACAGTTGCAAGACAAATGGTGGTTTGACAGCGTGAATTTCCTTGCAGGAATTGTACTTACACTTTCTGCGATTGTGTTTGGACTGTGGGGTGCTCTGCGTGTGATCAAGCTTATTAAACGCACGGCCTATGGTTTCTTTGACCAAAATGGCATTTACCACAGGCACTGGAGCAATCCATTTGAAATGGCCAGTTTGTACTTTGGTCCAAATGCTGATCTCAAAAAGATAAAGGTTTTTGTTTTTGAGATGGGCAGAGGAAAGAGTCGAATCACAAATCACAAATCTAGTTTAGATTGGGAGCTAGTCAGCATTGATGGATGTTTTGGCTCAATTCCAAGACACGTTGTTCTTCAAGACCAGAACGGTGTATGGGTTCGTGAGGAAGCCGAAAAAGCATTGCGTATGGTGCAAGATGGGGTTCCCCCTCTTCGTAGATTAGTCCGAAGGTACCATGAGATCGAAGAGGTATCCAGCAGGAACAATGCTCGTGAGGATCGTCTTGCGCGAATTTGTAGAGTGCTTTCTGGGTTTATTCTGTTTCATAGAGAAAATCGTGGCACACTTGGCAATTCAGTCTATGGTGAGTTGCTTCTCACTCTTGCTGGTCGTCTTCTTGTGCGGTTCTTTGATGAGGATGAGCGCGAGCGTCATGCTCAAGCGGTTGGTGATGTGGCAATGCCTCGCGTTACCACAAAGATGACTGCTCTGCAGATGATGGTTGCGCTTGAGGGGGTTCTTCCTACTCTTGCTCTTGATCCAGATGAAAATCAGGTTGATGAGCCAACAGTTACACTCGAGCCTGTACAAGTAAGAGGGTGCACGGCTTCAGACATCTGCCTATAACATAGTTTCTCTCAGCATCGATGAAAGTCGGTGCTTTTTTGTTTCTTTTCCTGTCATTCTGAGGAGGCAAAGCCGACGAAGAATCTCATTGCAATGGGATCCTTCGTCCTCGCTGCGCTCGTCCTCAGGATGAC
>JBDRLV010000030.1:0-5619 GCA_043812755.1 Patescibacteria group bacterium
TTGTATTATTCAATAGATAATCTAAAAAAAGAAATGGAGCTTGATCCTGATTTATTTACTCCTGATTTGCATTATTTGTTAAAGGAGTATGAAAAGGAAATAAATCAATTTTTGAAACAATTAAACTAATATGCCAAATACCGAAATAGTCCATTCAAAAGAAGACAGTTGTACATATTTACTTGATGACCGTGAATCATGTATTAAAATGGATCGTCGTGAATTTTATAAAGAGCAAATTGATATATTTAAAAAGCATGGTAAGCCAACTCGTGCTATTGAGATCATCCATATTTTGATGTTCAATAAGTTTGGAGAGTTGTATATTCAAAAGCGTGCTGATAAAAGCGGACACAACGCTGGTCTTTTAGATAAATCAATTGGAGGTCATGTTCAGCACGGTGATCCGATTGATTACACTGTAATGGTTGAAACAGTCCAAGAGCTTCAAGTACCGTCAATTGTTTTGCGTAGTGATATTGATTTCAAAAAGGCATTCCTTCTTTTGCATGATTATTTAAATACTGTGGCTCTTCTTAAACACGATGATAGTTTGTTTCGTAATTATGAAAGAGATATTAATGGCGAGAAAATAACTATTGCAAATAAAGTTCACGTGTTTTTTGGAGTATATGGCGGAGCTGTAAAAACAGTTGACAGAGAGGCTCGTGGTGTTCTGTTGTATACTTTAGAAGAGCTTGGAAAAGAATTTGAAAAATTTCCAGATGCTTTTACTCAGGATTTGAAGTTGCTGATTAAAGAACACGGGCAACACATTCAGGAATTTCTAAAAACAATAAAATCACTTGAGAATAAAGCAGAAGAATAAATATTTTATTTACGATTCAATACAGTCTTGCAACATCTAAATTAAAGTTAAAATTTGACGATTGTTTACGGGTGCATTATACTAAGGTTGGTATTTGTATGAATCAAAATGATTTATTGTCACAATTAAATGCCTATTATTATTCACACCTTTGCATGAGGCTGGTTTTAAGGTGCCGAAATAATAATGTGAATATTCTATAAGTATCACTAAAATTTCGACTTTTGAGACTGGTCTTATCAAGGCCAGTTTTTGTTCTTTTTACATTATCTACATAAAACGGAGGGAGTAAATGCGAAAGCTGATATTGTTTGCTGGTTTGCCTGGTGTTGGCAAGTCAACTATTTCAAAGAAACTGAGCAAAAAAATTGGGGCAACGCTTGTTAATATAGACGATTTCAAGAAGTGTGATGTTGACCCAGTTCTTGTAAGATCACAGATAGATCCACCAGAATTGAGATGGGTTTATTATCAAAAAGCATTGAATTACGTTTTTGGTCTTTTTGAAAGAGGCACCGCAACCGTGATTATGGATGAAGTCTTTCATCTACATTCACTTCGGGCGCAGTTGGAAGCTTTGTGTGTGCAACAAGGCGTTGATGTCTTGTGGGTTGAGGTACGATGTTCGTATCAAGTGGTAAAGCAAAGGCTTCAATCAAAAAAAAGAGAAGGGCACCTGCTTTCAACACAAGAAGCTTTAAACATGTATCTTTTGTTCAGAGATATTTTTGAGGCATTTCCTGCGCGCGGTCAGCAATGTATTATTGTAGATAATGAAACTGACTCGGCCATGGACGTGTTTGGAAATGGAATCTTTGGTGAAAGAGTGTGAGCCGTATTGGGCTGGTGGTATTTGTGGAATCCCACCAGCCACTTTTTTCATATAATTTGTAGAATTACTAATTTTGCTTTTATGCTTGATAAAAATACATTAATAAAAATTAAGGATCTTGCTTTAAAAATAGATCATGATGTTTCATTTGCTGGAAAGTCAAAAGGCAATAGACATTTGTTTAGAGTGGTGCAGGTGGCAAAATTTCTTGCGGAACGTTCGGAAGCGTGTGTCCCTGTTGTCATAGCCGGTGCGTTGCTTCACGACACAGCACTACCAACAGGTGATGATTATAGTTATGAGAATAATAAAAGAATCATTATTGATTTATTGAAACCTTTTAATTTGTCAGAGCATGAACTCCAAGCAGTGGCTGAGTGCGTAGCTTCTCATGAAGGGATAGTTGTCCCAAAGACGCTGGAGGCGCAAATTGTCCATGATGCTGATGTGTTGGAAAAGGTTGGTTTATTGGGCCTTATTCGTCATACTTGGAAGATGACGAATCTTCAAAGAATTGATCATGAAAATATAAAGGATGAAGATGTGAAAATGATTGTAGATCATGTTGCGTGGCGCAGAGAGCAATTAAAAACAAACCTAGCAAATGAAATAGGCGTATATTTAGATTTGTCTATTTCTATGGAAAAAGCTGATACAATCGTTAGATTGTCTTCACCTATGGCTTTTAATGGTGTTATTACTGAAAAAATTGCAGAGGAACTTGAATCTCATTTGTCCACTGGAGAGAATAAAAAGTTGCAAGAGCAACTCACGCTAAGTTATTTGGGAAAATTTAAATAAGTTTGTTTTAAAAAAATAAAACCGGCTTTTTGTCAGCCGGCGGAGTGGGGGTCTTGATCTTTAAAGATCGGAAGATCAGGATAGTAAGTTTCCAAAAGATCACGTATCATCTCATATGGCAAAGTACATTCCTCAACAGCCCATTGTTTAGCTGGGATATCTAGGCCAACAAGGATATGCACAGGTGTCCAGCGTGTTTCGTGCAGGTGGTTGAAGTATTCAGTTCCTTCCCAAAGAGCAAGTGCTTCGTCTTGATCAATGAATGGGCTTTCATTGTCAGGCTTTCTTGGTAATACATGATAGGTAGTGTATTGTTCTTTTGCTGTTCCTTTTATTTGAAGACACATTCCATATCTACGGGTGTCCACAGTTGCCAAGAGGTCAATTGTAAGTTCTCTGTCCTCTTGTATGGTCGGCAGATAAGTTGGCAGACCCATGTCAATAAGAGCATATGCAACGCGTGCCACAGCAAGTGCTCCATTGAATTCTCTAATAAATCTCCAATGTCGATTTTTTCCAATGTTGAGCCTGTGTTGCTGTTCAAAGAGTATTTGACGCGACTCTTGAGGCAGATACAGCAGTGCCCGTGTAAGCTCATGCTGGGAAAGAACTCGAGTGTGTTTCATGAAGGATCTTGATTTGGATGCGCAATGTTGCGTGGTTGTTTCAACTGCATAGGCTAGACCGCGCAAAAAAGAAAAACGAAGTAATCGCTTGTGCCCTTGTTTCCCTTTGAATAAGCGCAAATTTTTGCGCAACTCCTTGTTTGCGTTTTCTTGGAAAAAAGGGATCAAATATTGGTATGCGAAATTAATACCAACATTTGTTGCATTGACCACGTCATCAATAAGATTATTGTTGGCATGATCTTGTTTCTTTGGTATGTGTAGCCGACGAAAATATCGGCGCTTTTCCTTGATAGGTGATGTCTTTTTGCCCAACAAACACCTCCTTGTTTTGATGTTTGTACGGACTTTTAGATTAGTACAGCAGATTGAATCCGTCAAGTTTCAGTTAGTTTCTTCGACTGGACAAAAATCGCTTATTGCTGTATTATCGCCTCATTCTATGAGAGTCATTCTAATACACGGTTTCAATTCTTCTCCTGAACAAAATTTTCATCCTTGGCTTGCTGATCAATTGCGTGCTAAGGGATTTGAGGTTGTTGTGCCAAAATTGAGTTTAGATAATAGAGAGGAGATAAATATACCAGATATTATTGATCAGGCAAAAGTTCAGATTGGGACTCTTCGAAACGATGATATTATTTTAGGGCACTCTCTGGGTGCTTTTATTATTTTGCAATATTTAGAAGCTGTGGAGATGATGGAGACGCCCCATGCAATAATAATGGTTGCTCCACCATGGAAAGTGTCGCGCCCAGAGCTTCGAAGGTTGTTCATTGCTGATTTGGAAGCTGATGTTTTAATGTGGAAGGCTAGAGGGTTTTATGTTGTTCATTCTTCTGATGACACATTGGTGCCAGCAGAACATGGGAAGAAATTTGCTGAGGCTCTGAAAGCAAAATTTATTGAAGTAAATGGATGCGGACATTTTATGGACGAACAGTATCCGATTTTACTAGAAATTGTTGAGCGTATTGCAGCTCTTCCTTTTGAATTTTCGCCGGGCTTGAGTTTACCTAATGATTTTGAATAACGATTATGCATTATATTTTTGATTTTGATTCAACGCTTTTTGCCAATAGTAGATTATGGGAGTCTTGGGTGTCTATGCTAGAAAACGAAGGTTTGGAAAAGCAATTTATTATTGATGAAGGAGTTAAATTAATTCAATTAGGTTTTTCACCACAAAAACATGCAGATGCAGTTGGTTTGGAGAATAAGATTTCAAAAAAGCTGGTATCAAAATTTTCAGCTTGGATTGAAAAGGAAGGGCCCGAACTTATTTATACTGATGTACCGGCTTTTTTTGAACGAAAAAATGGAGATCATAAGTATAGTATTTTAACGTTTGGAGATCCTGAATTTCAAGATCAAAAGATCCAAGCCTGCCAACTGTATGATCTTGTTGATGATGTATACGTAGCGACCCCTGAAAAACAAAAGAAGGATCATCTAGCAGATTTGGTCAGCGGAGGAGCAGACCAGGTGCTGTTTGTAGACGATAATCCAAATGAGCTTGAGGCTGTTCATGGTTCCGGTGTTCCCGTTACGCTTGTGCGGATTCTGCGCGATGGTGAATATCATGCACAGGAAAAACATAAAGGAGATGGAGACTTGTGGCAGTGTATAGAATCACTTGAAGAGCTAGATGAGATTATGTAAAGACAATAAGCGCCCAAGGCGCTTATTTTTTGATAGAGTATTCTTTGTGTAAAGCTTCCAAAATTTCTGGGAGTTTTTTGTGTGCTTGCTTTGATGAGTATTGGCGCATTATTGATAATTTTTTTTGTGCGAAATGTTGTAGAGTCATGAGTGCTTTTTTGTCTTTTGCCGCCAATAGTTCCAGTGCTATAATTTGTTTGTTTAAGTCATTAGAATAAAGTCCGCAATATCGTATTGATGATCCATCAAAATCAATAGGATAAAGTTCAGTTTTATCTTGAAAAATCGTTTTGACGAGTTTGCGAATTTTATCAGTGCGAGAGTATTCAAAAAAGATAATTGGTTTTATCTTTGTTGTCTTGTTTATAAACTGTTTGAGGAATAATAAATTTTCAACTGTTGTTAGGGCTTTTTTATCGAGAATAATTTTCCATGATAATTTTTCTTTCGTGGCTTTTTCAATTTGTATGATTTTTTTCTTTATCCATTTTTTCATCTCTCCAGCTTCTGTTCGTCTGTAAGGTTTAAAGCAATCCGTCTTTCCGCCACTTAAAATAATGTAACCTGAATCATAACGATGAGTACTGAAGAGTTTATTTACACATACCGTGAGATACAGGTTGTAGTTAATGTCCTTTAGGATGTTATTGGGTACACCATATCCGCAAATAAGCACAACAAATTGTTTTCGAGCCTTTTTCATATATTATTGCGCGGCTTCCTTCATTATTTCTTTTTCATCTTTTATTATTGCTTGTCTGGCAGTTTTTTTATTCCCTGATAATTTCACAAAAAAGAAAACAAGAAAACTTCCAAAGAGTACACCGATAATATTTAATCCAAAAAGGGTAAATGACTCAAGCGCTTTT
>JBDRLV010000031.1:0-11830 GCA_043812755.1 Patescibacteria group bacterium
TTTTTTTGGCATGGAAGTGGTTTTAGAATAATTTGATTAAAAATATAGATTATTTGTTTTGATTTATTAATATACCAAAGAAAGAAACATTAAGATAAGGAATTCAAATTAATTGTATTTCATTACTAAATCTTGACAATCAATCTGGGTCGAAGTTAAGAAGTAAAGAGAACAAATTTTTCACGTGAAAAGTTATGAATAATACCGAAGTAATTTCAAAAGTAACAGAAATAGTTAAAAAAGAGCTAGGTTTAGAAGGAAGTGGCCATGATTGGTGGCATATATTTCGAGTTCATAATCTAGCAAAGTCAATTGCATGTTCTGAAGAATGCAATCATTTTATTGTTGAATTAGCCGCACTATTACATGATATAGCAGATTGGAAGATGAATGATGGCAATGAGGAAATTGGGCCAAGCAAAGCAAGGCAGATACTAATTGATCTTGAAGTCGATGAAGAACTAGCAGATCTTGTATATAATATAATTAAGGATATCTCATTTAAAGGAGCTGAAAATACCAATCCAAAGACAATTGAGGCTCAAATTGTCCAGGATGCAGATAGATTGGATGCAATCGGTGCAGTTGGAATTGCACGAACATTTGCTTATGGAGGCTTTAAGCATAGACTTATCCATAATCCAGAAATAAACCCACAGTTAAACATGAATCGTGATCAATATTTGAAAAATGAAGGGTCTACAATCAATCATTTTTACGAAAAATTATTATTACTAAAGGATTTAATGAATACTGAAACTGGACGCAGAAGCGCAGAGTCACGACATTTGTATATGGAAAATTATTTAAACCAGTTTTATTCTGAATGGAATGGTGAGGATATAATTGGGAGATGAAAATGTACCGGCCTGTAGCTCAGCTTCCGCCAAAGGCGGACCCGCCTCTGGCGGGGGTTAGAGCACCTGCTTTGCAAGCAGGGGGTCAAGAGTTTCAGCCAAAGGCTGACCAGCCTATAGCTGGCGAATCTCCTCATGTCCACCACGTGAAACGAAATATACTGATTTATGTCTACACTGGCGTAGCCAAAAATGTAATGTGTGGATAAAGTATTAATTAAATCCGAATAATTTATTAATTGGACGCTGTTGTCCAATTTTTTTGTTCAAAACACAATATTTGCTCAATCAATTTTGCTAATCTTAGCATAATAATTGATTGACTAAACCCCCATTTTGTGATATAATATATATAGTAATTATTAGTAGTTGGGTTTATGAAGCGAGAAGTCGTGGTCATTGCATTTGTGGGGGTTTTTATTTTGAATCAACTTGCATTTGCAGCAATGAATTCAACAAATTATCAAATTAAATGGGATACTGTCAGTACAGGTGGTGCAGATGATATGAGTTCTGCTTCATATCAGCTTCGCGCAACTGGAGGTAATCAAGCAGCAGGAGCTAGTGAATCAGCAACTTACCAAATGAGCGCTGGTTATCGTGCTGGAATTTATGATCAGGTAATCAGAATGGATATTTACATTCAAAACAAAGCAACCGGCGTTGTAGCAACTGGAATTAGTGGCGCTACTGTGACAGTTGATCCCTCTGGTTTTTCAGTAGATGAATTTGTGATTATTGTGCAAGATGATGGACTTTCACAAATTACTGGGATTGGTCAAATTATCTCACTTGGAGTTGATTCAATAACACTTGATGAACTGAAGTATGGCTCAAGTGCACCTGTGATTGATGGAACAAATGATTATGTTTATCACCTTAACAGTTCTTCGCTAAATCTAGGCGAAATACTTGTTGGAACACCAGGATACGGAGTAATTGGGCTAAATGCAACAGCAGATATTACAAATGGCTATACTGTTCAGCTTTATGAGGATGGAAATTTTAGAAGAGGTGGTAGTTCAGCAGTAACAATTGATGATGTTTTTGATGGGCAGGTTAGTGCAGTTTGGGAAGAATATGGTGCTATTTCATCGGATACTACTTTGGCAAATTCAACCTTTGATACTCAGGATTCTGCAATTACGAGTGATTTTCAGGAAATTGTAAGCGAATCAGTTGTAAGTTTTGAAAGTAGAAATTATTTAACAATCAAGGCAGGTGCAAATGGAAACACAGCAGGAGGTGATTATGGCCATGCTTTGTCATTTATTATTTCAGGAAATTATTGATATGTGGGTATTTATTCGGAAAATTAAAGTTATTGCAATCCCAGTGATATTCTTGTCTCTTGGTTTTTTAGTACCAGTTGGAGTAAAAGCAATTGCTGTATCGCCCGCGATTATCGAGCTTTCAGCTAACCGAGCTGCCGTTGTAGAAAGTACCTTCAAACTCATTAACACCAAAAATTTTGAACAAACTTATTACTTAAAGGCAATTAATTTTGAACAAAACGATGATTTTGGCACTCCAAAATTTTTAAATGATGATAAAACAACAGGGTTACCAAGTTGGGTGCAATTTCCATATAGACAGATTTCAGTACCTGCAAGTACAAAAATTGATATTCCTTTTAATGTGATAATCCCAAGCGACGTAGAGTTTGGTTCATACTGGGGTGCAGTTATGGTTTCTGATGCCCCGTATGAAATTGTTCAAACAAATGGAGTAAGTGTAAGTGCAAAAACTGCGATTTTGGTTTTCCTAACAATCGAAGGCAATACAGTTAAAAACGCAGCCCTTTTGGATTTTGTATCAGATGATGTAGGAGTGTTTAAAACAAAAGTAAATACTTCATTTCAATACAGATTACAAAATCAGGGCAATGTGTATCTTGAACCAAAAGGAGAAGTTGTTGCAAAGGACATGTTTGGGAGAGTGCTTGCTAGCGTTTCTGCAAATGAAAATGCAAACAAGTTATTACCTAAATCCACAAGAACATACGAAGGTGAAATTGCTAGTGATTCAATGTTTGTTATAGGACCAGTAACAATATCTTTAAATCTGAATGAAAACGTTGGTGAATTTCCGATCATTGCAGAGTATTCGTTTTGGGTTGTTTCATGGGGAGCTGTTGGAATTATTGCATTGTTGTTTTTGTTGATTGTGCTTGGAGTGATATTTAAGAAAAAAAATAAGTAAAACATGTGTGTCGAGAATTTCAAGAAAAATCTGGAGTACTGCAATAGCTGTCATTTTTTCAATGACAATTATTGTGGTAGTGCCGGCGTTTGCTTCAACAGTTACTTCAGCCAATGATTACGCATCTACTTTGCAAGCAGGCCAGAGTTCGAACCATAAAGTGATCTTTACAACTCCAAACGGAGCTACAGAAGGAGAAACAATTGCTATTGAATTTTCATCAAGTTTTGATACTTCAACGATCACTGAAGATGACGTTGATATTTCCGATGATGGAACAGATCTAACAACAGCAACAGATTGTTCTGGAACAGAACAAGCTTCAGTTACAGTGGCAGCTGATGCAGTAACTATTACACTTTGTGCTGGAGATGGTGGCGCAATTGCATCTGCTAGTGAAGTGATTATTGAAATAGGTACAAACGCAACATCATCAGGGACAGGCGCAAATCAAATAACTAATCCTTCGGGCATAAGTACTCAGTACGTTTCTATTGCAGGAACTTTTAGTGATCTTGGTTCCATTGTTTTACCAATTGGTTCTGATGATAGTATTAGTATTATTGCTCACGTGACTGCATCAAGCCCACCGGACGACACAGATCGAAGAGACAGAATTGCACCAAACATTTTTAATGTAGCAGTATCAATGATTACAGGAACAAGTGCTCTTGTTACTTGGGATACTGATGAATCAGCCGATAGCAAACTTGATTATGGCGAAACTGTTGCTTATGAAATTGGTGGCAGAATTGACACAAGTATGTCTTTTGATCATGCGATTCGCCTAATAGATTTAGAACCTGGAACAGAATATCATTTTGAAGTGCGAAGCGCAGATTTGGCAGGAAATGAAGGAGTATCTGGTGATTACACTTTTATTACAATAGATGAAGAAGGACCACTTATATATGATGTTGAAGTTGTTGATATAACGTATACATCAGCACGAATTACTTGGAAGACAAACGAACCAGCAGATGGTGTAGTTGAGTATGGTCTAACAGATGCTTTTGATCAGTCTTTGCTTGAAACAGAAGACTATATAGAGGAGCACAGTTTAACTCTTACTGAATTATCACAGGGAACTCCATATTTTTTCCAGATCAAAGCAATGGATCCATCACTTAATGAAGTTGTGTCAGAGGTGTATTCATTCACAACGGAAATTAACTTAGCGCCAGCGAATGTTTCAAATCTTCAAGTGACTCCAAGTAATCAACAAAATGTTCTTACTTGGGTGAACCCTGAAGGAGATGATTTGGCTGGTGTTGTAGTGACTGTATGTACTGACGAATTTCCTGATGGGCCTTATGATACAGACTGCGAAATTGTAATGAATGATTTTGTTGAGATATTTACGCATTCAGGACTCTCAAACGGAACAACATATTATTACGGAGTATTTGTATATGATTCTGCTTTGCAGTTTTCATCAGGAGCTTTAGGGTCTGGAACACCATATGCAGAAGATGAAGATTTTGAGTACTGCGGAAATGGGATATGTTCAGAAACAGAAAGCGCAGATTCTTGTCCAGAAGATTGCATAATTGATGACATTGTTTGTGGAGATGGTGCTTGTACGCTTCCTGAGACAGCTGAAATTTGTCCAGCTGATTGTTCAGAGCCTGTTAATTTTTGTGGAGACAATTATTGTGCGGAAGATGAAGATATAGTTTCATGCCCTGCCGACTGTGCAGGTGATGACATTGGCTTTTGTGGCGATGGGTCATGTCTTGCACCTGAAACATATTCAACATGTCCAGCAGACTGTACTTATTCGGATGAAGGTCCAGTATGTGGGAACAATATTTGCGAATTTTTAGAAACGCCAGATTCTTGTCCTTTGGACTGCAGAGGTGAGGTTCTTGATGAATGTGGTAATGGCGTATGTTCATTTTTAGAAAGTCCAACAAGTTGTCCTACAGATTGTACAGAAGGTGGTCCAGTGTGTGGTGATGGTTTTTGCAGTGAAACAGAAACAGAACAATCATGTCCTATTGATTGCGGGGCATATCAACCACCTGAAGATGTAACCCCAATTACTGGCGGTGGGAGGATCCCTTCAACAGAAGTTGAGTTTTATGTAGCAAACAGGCTAATTCAGCTGATCCAAAAACAACAGACGCTTCAAGCGCTTCCTATAAAAAGCATTTACGCTCAATTGCTAGCGCGAAATATTACAAAAGAAGTGAAGCGTGTTGAATTGTTAATTGGCAGTGATCTGTATTTGATGGCTCCAAATTTTTCACAGCGTTCAGCTTATGGAAATATTCGAATGTCAGCGTTACTTGAAGATGCTTATATTGCTGATGTGAGTGCTCCTGCCTCAATTGGAAGCAATGTGCTTGCTGTGCGAATTTTCTATACTGACTCAACAATGCAATTAATCCCGTTTGTATTGAAAGTTCTTCCAGATGGTGTGGTGTTTGAAGAGCGAGATGGTGTGCAACTGCCTGTGGCAGGTGCCACAATTACGCTTCTTGAAGCAATAGGGGATTTACAAGTTTGGGATGGTTCGCCAACAGGACAGTATAATCCTGTCAGCACTACCTCAAACGGAAAATTTTCTTGGTATGTTTACAACAACAATTATTCTGTAATGGCGCAAAAGAGTGGATACGAAGAAGTTCAAGTAATGACTGATGTTGTAAACAATATAGTTAATCCTATTTTGAGACTTGTAGAGGTTGAAGATGAGGCTCGCGGTGAAGGGATATTTGTCCCCTTCACAGATGCACTCACAACAATGAACAGTGCATTAAATGGTGTCAGAGCGATTCCTGAGGTTCAACAGGCTGCAAAAATTTCTGTTCCAACACTTGCAGTTGTAACAGTTGCAAGCGGAATAATGCTTGCTTTGGCCTTTGACTTCATTCCGTTCCTTCAATATATTTTCTCAGCTCCAATTCTATTTTTCTGGAGAAGGAAAAGAAAAGGATATGGCGTTGTTTACAATTCGATTAGCAAGGAACCAGTTGATTTGGCAATTGTTCGGTTGCGAAGAGTAAATGATAACAAACTCTTGAGCACGAGAGTAACAGATAAAGGAGGAAGGTACTTTTTCTTAGTGCAAGCAGGGCAATACCAGATTGAAGTTACAAAGCCAGGATTTGTTTTTTCAAGTGAGTATCTTAAGGAAGTTACAGATGACAAGATATATATGGATGTTTATCACGGTGAGCCAATAGAAGTAACTGAAAACAATGCGGTCATTACAGCAAACATTCCAGTGGATCCTGTTCAGGTGCAAAATGGATTACATCCAAGAAAGAAGATGGCTATTCGGCTCCGAACGATTCAAAGATTTGTTGCTTTGGTTGGAGTGCTTGGGGCAATCGTGTTCGCAGTATTGAGGCCAACTGCTGTGGCTTTTGTCATGATTGCTGTTCAGTGCGGACTGTATTTATTAGTGCAAAGATTAACAATTGTTAAAAAACCAAAGAGCTGGGGAATTGTATACGATCGTCAAACTGGCAGACCTCTTTCAAATGTTGTCGCTCGCATTTTTGAACCTAAATATAACAAATTACTAGAAACCGCAGTTACAGATAGCAAAGGAAGGTATAGTTTCCTACTTGGGCCAGATATATTCTTCGCGACATTTGATAAAGATGGATTCAACAGACATGAAATACGCCCAATTGATTATCAGGGTGTTGATGAACCAACAGAGCTTTCAGCTGAGGTTCGTATGAATCCAAAAGCAGGCTCAACACAAACACAAAATACACAAACAAAAACGGATACAAAAAAATAAATATATGGTGAGGGGGCTTTCCCAAAACAAAAACAAAACAACCAAGGTATTGAGAACAATGCTCATTGCTTTGGTTATTTTTGCATCCTCACTAAATTTTTCAGCACTCACTGCACTTGCTGCTGCATCTCCAACAAATATCATCACCTACCAAGGGCGCTTGTTAAATAGTAATGGAGTTCCTATTTCAAATACTTCCAGAAGTATGGAATTTCGTGTTTATGATGCAGTGTCTGGCGGGACATGTCTTTGGTCAAACTCATCGTCTGATTGTGACACGAATACTCCTGCATCAACTGTTGCGCGAACAGTCAGCCTAACAGACGGTTTATTTACAGAATATCTTGGTGACACTGGAGCCACTGTTGCTTATTCTTCAATTCCTGATTCCTTATTTGCTGATAATGCTGATACATATTTAGAAGTAGAAGTTGAAGGTGAGCTTCTTACACCACGAAAAAGAATAAGCGCAGTTGCATATTCGCTTAACTCTCAAACATTAGATGGAAGAGATTCAACATACTTTACAGATTTAATTACTGCAAAAACTCTTGATCAGGCTTATGATGCAACAGGCACAGGTGCAGGACGCATTGTTACTGTTGATGGTGGTGCAGTTCAGTTAAACAGCGGGCAGGAGTTTGACGAAGCTTTGGAAATTGCTGTATCAGATAACGGTGGCGGAATAATTATTACAAATTCTGGGACAGGTTTTTCATTATTGGTTGATTCAGGGGATACAACATTTGATGAAGATGTTGTCGTTGGTGGAGCTACATCAAGGACGTCATCTTTAACAAATGCATCATTCACCTTAGGTGGTAATGATCTGTTTGTAGCAGGCGATGTTGGAGTTGGTTCTTCTGTTTATACAGAGACATCCTTTATTGTAGGAGATGCAACAACACTTAATATTACTTCCTTAACTTTTGATGGTGCAGGAAAAATTACATCTGACACAACAAATTCACTTACCCTAGACTCTGGTACAAAAGGAGATGTAAATCTTGGAACAGGCAACAATGCAAAAACAGTCAACATTGGAACAGGCACCGCAGGAAATACTCTTAATTTGGGTACAGACAATACAGTTGCAGATACTATTACAATCGGTTCTGCTCTTGATAATCTTGATTTGGCTGGTGAGGATATTGCACTCACTTCAGCGGACGACATTCATTTATTATCAAGTAGTGCTGGTGGCATATTTAATATAGGCACAGGAACAGCAGGATATGTATTTAACATTGGAACCGATGATACAACAACAGATGATATAAACATTGGTACAGCTCTTGATGATGTTGATATCACAGGTGCTTCACAGATTCTTGCAGGCACTGGTGATGCTCTTACAATCACCGCAAATGCTGCTTCGACTTGGTCAACATCAGCAGGTGCATTAACTCTTACTTCAGCGGCAGCTTCTACTTGGTCAACATCAGCAGGTCTTTTAACCCTTCAAGGCGCAGCTGGTATAACTGTAGATTCTAATGCAGGCAACCTCACACTGGATGCAGCAACTGGGTCAGATGTGATCGTAACACTTGGTGGCGGAGCAGGAGATGATTTTATTGTTGATACAAATACATTTGTTGTTGAGAGTGATAATAATCGAGTAGGTATTGGAACAGCAAGCCCGTCTGCTCCACTGGATATAATTGTTAACAATTCATTAACATCTGCAACTGCGCGTGTTCTGCAACAAGGAGCAGGTGATTCATTCATACGTTTGAGTGTTATTGGTCAAGATTGGGCAATAGGTATTGATAATTCAGCTTCTGATGAATTTGTAATTGCAAGTACCCTTGGTGTAGGTGGTTCAAAAATAGTACAGATTGTCCCATCAGGACAATTCAGTATTAATCCAGCCACTGACTTGAATGTTGATTCAGGAGTGCTTGTTGTTGAAGCAGATGATGATCAGGTTGGTATAAATATAGCAGAGCCATTAGGTGCGCTTCATGTAACAGGCGATGAGGTTCGGATTGGGGATGCAGGAACATTAGATTATGCAGATGGGGACGGCGATCTTTATGTTGAAGCCGATCTTGAGGTGGATGGTACTATTTATGCCTTAGATTTTACATGTTCAGGTGTTGATTGTCTTGATTTTACAGAGTTTGAAGACATACTAAATTTAGATGCTTCTACTTCCATTCTTTTTGATACTTATGATTTTACTTATAATCTAGACTCTTCAGGCGATTTCATTATCCAAGATAACGGAAACGCCTATTTAACTTTTGCTGATGACGATACAGTCACCTATACATCAGATCTTGCTACATCCAATGCAGTTACTTTTACAGGGAATTCTTTAACAACAGCAGATCTTATGCAACTTTCTGCTACTAATACTGGTGCAGGAGATGTGTTGCAGATTACAGGAGGTACTACAACAAGTGCTGACAATTTTGCTATTAATGTTACAGCAGGCGATGTATATTTTGCAGATGATGTGTTTATTGGTGCAGCATCAGAGACAATGAGTAATTCAGGATTTATTTTGGGTGGTGATGATTTGTTTGTAGCTGGAATGGTAGGTATTGAGGGTATGATTTATTCAGACACTGGGCTGACTGTTGGAGCCTCAACAGTTTATGGAGACGGTTCAATTGCAACAACAGCAGTGACATCAGGCTTAAGTGTTGATGTTTCAGCTGCAGCAGGAGACATTACTTTTACGCTTGGTGGTGCTACGGGTGATGATTTTATTGTTGACACAACAACATTTGTTGTTGAGAGTGATAATGATCATATAGGAATGGGAATAGCAGCCCCAGGAACAAATTTGGAGATTTATGAAGACAACACACATACAGCACCAGCCCTTCGGATAACACAAGCTGGAACTGGGGACTCTGCAATCCGATTCGGTGTAAGCACAGAAGATTGGTCAATTGGTATTGATAATTCTTCAAGCGATGCTTTTAGAATAGTTGATGGCACAACATTAATATCTGCTTCACCTGCTGTTGAGATTATTCCATCAGGACAGTTTAGCATTAATCCAGCAACGGATTTGAATGTTGATTCAGGGGTACTTGTTGTTGAGGCAGATGACAATCAGGTTGGTATTGGAACAGCAAATCCAACTGCAGATTTTCATGTTGTTTCAGATGAAACAACTGGTACTGGCATGACCGTCGTTGCAGATTCTGTTACAGGAGGAAAAGCCCTAGACATTTCTGCTGATGCGTTGACATCAGGCTCTGGACTGTATGTGCAATCCAGAAGTAATGAAATATCTTCTGGCCATGTTTTGTATATACAAAAATATCCATTAACTGCAACAGAAACTACTGTAACTGGTGATACTGCCCACTTTGAAGACTTTACAGTATATTCAACGGCAGTTACTTCGCCTAATTTGGCTTCAAATATTATTGATGCAGTCAGATCAGTATCAACATCAGGCACTTTTGCAAGCACTTTGTCTGTTACAGGTGCATTGGCAAGATTTTATGATACTTATTCTGAGGGGGCAGGAACCATTACTTCATCAGCTGATGTAATTCAAATTACACAAGCAGGAACAGTAAATACTGGTTCAGCACTAAATGTCACAACAGCAGGAACAGGGCTTGCACTGCGAGTAAATGACAATGGGACATTAAATGACACCACCGCATTTGTTGTTGATGATGATGGGTCAGTTGGTATCGGAGATATTTCACCTGACGCAGCGCTTGACATTGACCATGTAGATGAAAGTTCAAACAGCGAAGAGATCATATTGCTCTCTGATGCTTTTACACAAACTATAACCAGTGCAGTTACAAACGCTCGTTTTAATAAATTTATAGCTCCAACACTTACTGCAGCTTCAGCTCAAACTGTTACAAATGCAGCTACTTTATATATTGATGCTGCTCCAACAGCAGGAGGTTCTGTTACTATTACAAACAACTACGCTTTATGGGTTGATGCAGGAAATGCGAGGTTTGATGGTTCAATTACAGCTGCTGGAATGACAATGACAAGTAACTTTGACCTTGATGGATACAACTTAATTTTAGACACAGATGGTGACACAGCAATTATCAATGACCGCGATGGTGGTGTAGCAGATGATGAATTTGATATACAAATTGCAGGAGCTGTTGATTTTACTTTTTCTGCAAACTTATTAACCGCAGCTTCAGGTAGCTCGCTAACTGTTGCAGATGGCGTAACAACACTCAATTATTCTTCTGCAGGAACAATCCTTGATATCAATGGAACCGCTACCGCATACGTAACAGGCGTTGGTCTCGTTGATCTTGTTTCATCTGGTGCGATTACTGGTGTAGATACAGAAGAAATGGTTGATATGAGAATTGCTCCTACGAATATCATGACTGATCCTGCCAGCGGAACATTTAGAAGAACTGGTCTTGCTGTTGATATGACAGGAATAAGTGTGGTAGCCGATGGTGGCAATATTCAATCAACAGGATTGGTTGTTTCAAGTAGTGGAGATCCTGTTTTGTCGTTAGATCTAGCATTTTTCTTTTCAAACTCTGGAGAAACCACAACTTTTTTACTCAATGAAGCAGGTGTACTAAATTATAATGTTGGTGATATTGGCGCTGTTTTTCAGATAGCTGGTTCTGCATCTGGTTATAGTAATGGAATGGGGTTATTTGAAGTTGCAAGGTCAGGTTCATTTACTGTTGCAGCAGGAGAATCTTCATTAGATGTTCATGTCGCACCGTCAGGTACTTATACTGAAGCAGCGAGTTCTACAAGTGGATATTATGGTCAAAACATTGACCTTTCAGGTGCAATATTCACACCAGGAACAGGAGAAGGAACAACTGCCGCATTAAGACTAATTGCAGGTTCAGGCTGGGATACAAACTATGCTTTGTTAGTAGAAGCAGGGACATCAGTACTAGATGGTGATTTAATAGTAGGAGGCTCAACATCAAGATCAGAAACAATGGAAAACGCAGGTTTTACTTTGGGTGGAGATGATCTGTTTGTAGCAGGCATGGCTGGTATTGAAGGAAATGTTTACACAGAT
>JBDRLV010000032.1:0-52683 GCA_043812755.1 Patescibacteria group bacterium
CTCCAGTCCTATTCTTTCTAAATCCTGACGCAACTCATTCTGATCATGTCCAACAGCAACAACATCTGGATTAACTTTCTTGAGAATTTCATACGATCCAAGCTCATTATCACACATCACAGCTTCTGATACATAGTCTAATTTTGACACGCGATTCAGACGATCTTGCTCGCCTTGCTCAGGGCTCTTGCCTTTTAACTTGAGCACATGCTCATCGCGAGCCACACCAACAACCAACCGATCCCCTAGTTCTGCAGCCTGTTTCAAAAAAAACTCATGCCCCTTGTGCAGGTTGTCAAAAGTACCGAATGCGAGGACTGTTTTGTTCATATTTAGATTGTCATCCTGAGGAACGCAGTGACGAAGGATCCCATTGTTCATCAATGAGATTCTTCGGCCAGCAAAACTGGCCTCAGAATGACAGACTGGTTAGCCATTTTGTTCAATTAACTTCAAATAATCTTCTATGCAATAAACCTTTCTGTTTTCAAAAACATTATTCTTATTCAGTTGAATCTCTTTATTGCATTTTGCGCAAACACCCTGCTCTGTTGTCATCAAATTTGAATGCTGAGTAATAAATCGTAAACGAGAAAAAACATGCTCGCGGTGAGGAGGAACATGTAATCGTTTCATCAAATCGATTTCCGGCGCCACAAAACTGAAAAGTCTTTTTGCTTGCGCATCATAAATTGGCTTTCCAATAAACTTATCATCAACATCATTAATATTATCAGGAAGCTCATCAGCCTTTATTGCCGAAACCTCATCTTCGTTTACAATCTCCCCAACACTTGTGTCGTATCGAGGTGCACCAAAAGACTCAAGCTCCTGATTAGTATGCCCCTCAAATAGTTCTCCAAACGCATACTCATGCCCCATTGGAGAATACTTTGCAGGGAAAAATTTCCCATACTCTCCCCTATCCAACATTGCGCATTTGATCTCATCAACACACTGCCAATACCCATCCTCACTGTATTGTTTATTAAATATGCAAAACTTTTTGCGTTTAAGATTTATGCATCCAAAACAAACCTCACAATTAAAACACAAAAAGCTATACTCCATATTTTGACAATACTTACAGTAATGACAACAAATTGTTCGATTGCTGTTTTTTGATCCATTAGAGGAATAAACATTTGTGGCAAATCCAGTCCACATATTGAAATATGTGTGTTCGTTTTCCTGACCAAACATTGTCCAAAAGCAATGCTTTGTCCCCTTTTCTGAAAAACCCTTTTTCAAATCAACACAATCTGTTAAATAATCGCCTGAACAATCATTAGACCTTACACTGAAATTTTCAGGCCATACTGCTTGCTCTTGCATCATTTGATAAAATCGGTTTTTGTTTTTTTCAAATTGTGTCAGACTCCCAAGATCAACTTCAGCTCTCCGCTTTTTCCACTCCTGTTCTGATAATTGTTCATTCCACCACAAGTACTTTTTATTCCGCTTGTTGGTTGAACCAAAACAAGATTCACAATTACGACAATCAAATATAAAAGAAGAATTTGAACTCTCATAACACTCAAAAGCATAAATGCACCCATGCAATCGCAGACAATGATTAACATAAGCAGTGTCAGTTAAATGATAGCTATTGATAACATTGATACAATCCTGACAGTTCATTGCATTCATTGACTCATAAACACGAAGTCCTTTGAGCGCATGAAATGTTAAATAACAATTTGTACTTTCAATAAGCTCAACTCCAAAACAACCCTTGTTTGATCCTTCATCTAACATTGCCCCAATTGGTGATTTCATTAACAACCACTCGAATTGTTCAAAAAAAGGTTCTTGAGGATCAAGCTCTTTTTCATTTTGAATATATTCGCGCTCATGCCACTCCTTATCTGTCACAACTGGAACAACACTATCAGGATGAACATAAGAAAAAAGTTCTTTCCCAGTTTCAGCGTGTTTGTTTTTCCACATTGCAATCCCATTCGCAAATCCTGCCAAGTACTTGTTGCGCACCTCTGGTTTCCACTGTGTTGGAGGAACATTGAGCTCTTTTGCCCAATCAATATGCTCCTGCGTTAGCTCAAACTTCTGCCCTGTGAGTTCACAAACTCTCTCGCCAGGAATTGTGGCGTCTAGTATTGTTTTGATTTTTTTGTCGTAATTTGGAGTCTTGCTCATATTATTATTGTCATCCTGAGGAACGCGGTGACGAAGGATCCCATTGTTCATCAATGAGATTCTTCGGTCGCTGGTTATAAACTCGCTCCCTCAGAATAACAAGTTATTCTGTTTCTATCCGTGTTCTTCCACATACTTCAGATAACAGTCATGACAATAAACCTTTCTATTAACAAACATTTGATTTACTGCATAGCGAATTTCTTTACCACACACTTTGCAAGCACCGTCTTGTCTAAAAAAAGTATTTGCCATGCGTCCATAGTATTTCAATCTATAAACAAAATGGTTACGAGGAAATGGAAGTTGATTGTGTTTATAAAATTGAAAATCAGGTTCTCTCACTGTATAAGGCCTATGTAATATCTCATCTAAAATTGGTTTGCCAACCAAATCTGAACACTCTGCCAGTTCATCAGGAAGCGATGAAGACAAGGCGGGTTCAGCCATTGATGCACTTTGCTGTTCACTTAACACTGCTCCTCGAGCAGGATCAAACGCAACTGCTCCAAATGCTTCCTTCTCATTCTCTTTCAAATCATAAAACAATTCAGAAGCCTGCACGACCCCAGCCATTGAGAAGTCTCCTGGAAAATATTTTCCATACTCTCCCCTTTCAAGCATTGCACATTTTATTGTATCAACCATTTGCCAATATGAAGCCTCATCAAATTGAGTATTTAAAATGCAATTCTTTCTATTCTTTATTCCAACGCACCCAAAACAATCCTCGCACTCAACACAGTTATAACAGTATTCCATGTTTGCGCAACGAGTAATTGTTGTTGAAAATTTTATATTTGCAGACTTTGTAATTCCAACTGACATATACACATCTTGAGCAGTTACAATCCCACTTGTGTAGGCAAAACGCTCTGGAACCGTATGCCCTAGTTGAGACATGTAGCCGTCTGTTCCTTCTATTACAGAAAACACATCGTGACAGCGAAGACAATTTACCATGTAATCTCCATCACAATCCTCACACTGAATATTGAAGTGTTCTGGCCACACAGCGCGCTTGCCTACCATTTGCAAAAATTTATCAAAATATTCTTGATAGAGTTTATACGAAGTCAAATCAATCTGAGATATTCTTTGTCTGTATTCATCTGGTGAAAGTTGCTGATTTTCAAATACAAACTTTTTATTGCGCAAATTACTTGACATAAAACAATTCTCACAGTTGTAGCAGTCAAACAAAAAACTGCTGGCCATACAATCATGACAATGCAGTGCAACTCTGCATGAATGCATTCGCAAACAATGAATCAAGCAAAATGAATTAGAGCATGATGTTGCCCATAGTAAATCCTGACAATCTTCTGTATCTTTTGGAGTATAAGCGTAGGAAGTACGCTTTGCCCCTTGTACTCCACCCACAACCATAAATGAATCTTCAGCAGAAATAATAGAAACCCCAATGGAATTTTTTGGCTCACCAAACAAACGCGCAGCAGGCATTGGAATTGAAAAAAGCAGTTCGCGCATTTGATCTAAAAACGGCTTATCAACACATGGCTCTCGTTTTTCTTTTTCTGCCCAATCGTATGAATGCCACTCTGAGTCAGGCAGCGCTTTGATTTTATTATCAGGATGAATATAAGAAATAAGAGGCTTGCCTGTAAACGCATGCCTGTTCCACCAAATGTTCATTCCTGTATTAAACCCAATTAAATTTTTCCTACGAACAGTTGGCGACCAATCAGAAGGTGGTACTTGAAACTTTATTAACCAATAAATCTCTTCTTGTGTGCGTTGCCACTTTTGCCCTGATACAGGACATAAAATCTCTTCTTGCTGAAGAGAATCGAGTTTTGGTTTAATTTTATTGTCAAAATTTGGAGTCTTGCTCATATTATTATTGTCATCCTGAGGAACGCGGTGACGAAGGATCCCATTGCCAACAATGAGATTCTTCGGTCGCTGGTTATGAACACGCTCCCTCAGAATGCAATATTTTATCTTTCTATTTCTATGTTTCTTTGTTCTCAAACCTATTCCTTCGGCCTCAATGTCGGAAATAAAATCACTTCCTTAATATTCTTTTGATCAGTCAAAAGCATGACGAATCTATCAACTCCCATGCCCCAACCTGCTGTTGGAGGCAAACCGTACTTTAATGATTTAACAAACATCTCATCTATATTTTGTGCTTCATCATCACCAGCTTTACGAAGTTCTTGCTGAGCCTCAAATCTTTCAAGCTGATCAATCGGATCATTAAGCTCTGAATAGGCTTTCAGAATTTCAAAACTTGCTGTAATCAACTGAAAGCGCTGAACAAAACGCGGATCATCTTCACACTTTTTCGCAAGCGGCTCCATTTCAATAGGATAATCTGTGATGAATACAGGCTGAACTTGTGGTTTTCGCACCAGTTCTTTGTATAGTTCATCATATATCTTTCCCATATCAGCAGAAGGATCACATTCAATCTTGCGCTTTTTCATGAACTCAACAATCTCTTCCTTGCTCATTTCTGATATATCTATATCCCCTGCCTCTTTAACTGCATCCTGAAAGGTTTTTCGTGGCCATGGTGGAGTGAAATCAATATCCTGACCCTGATAAGAAATAACACAAGATCCTGCCACTTTTTTAATAACATCGCTCAAATATTTTTCTGTAAAATCCATCAATGCATTATAGTCTTTATACGCCCAATAAAATTCCAATGAAGTGAATTCTGGATTGTGAGATATATCTATTCCCTCATTACGAAACTGACGGCCAAGCTCATATACTTTTTCAAAACCTGCAACAATACAGCGTTTTAGATAAAGCTCTGGAGCAATACGTAAATAAAAATCATGATCAAGAGAATTGTGATGAGTTACAAAGGGTCGTGCGGTTGCACCACCTGCTATTGACTGAAGGATTGGGGTTTCTACTTCTTCAAAGCCTTCCTTATCTAATCCCTCACGCAAAGCGCGAATAATCTCAGCACGCTTGTGAAATACTGGTCTAACTTCTGGATTTGAAAGAATGTCCAGTTCGCGTTCACGGAACCTTTTTTCAACATCTGCAAGGCCATGCCATTTTTCAGGTAAAGGAAGAAGTGCTTTGCTGATTATTTTATATTCAACTAAATCCAAAGACTGCTCGCCTTTTTTTGTTACAAACTTATTCCCTTTTGCTTCAACAAAATCTCCCATATCAACAGTGTCATGAAAAGCACCATATTGTTCATCGCCGATTTTGTCTTTGTGCAAAACCAACTGAACCATCCCGCTCTCATCTTGAATATGTGCAAATGTCAGCCCGCCATGTTTGCGAATTGTTTTAAGGCGACCTGCTATTATTACCTCATCTGAATCTGATAATGAATCAAATTTATTCAAAAAATCAGACACCATGTGTGTCCTTTGTGCAGTTGATGGATATGGATTCTCTCCTTTATTAATTATGCTCGCCAAGCGATCCCGGCGAGCTTGTTCTTCTTCAATCATAAAAATTCTTGTCATTCTGAGGAGCGCAGCGACGAAGAATCTCATTGATTATCAATGGGATCCTTCGGCCAGATTACTGGCCTCAGGATGACATCCTAAGTTATTTAATAGATTTCACTTTGTAAATTATTTTTCCAGATGGTGCAAATACTTCAACTTCATCTCCAATTGATTTCCCAAGAAATGCTTGACCAAGTGGTGACTCATTACTGATTTTCCCAGACAATGGATCTGTCTCGCTAGCACCAACAATTTCAAATTCTTTTTCAGTTCCATTTATGTCAGCTGTAAATGTTGTTCCAATCCCAATGGAATCCTCACCTCGTTTTTGCTCAACTATAACAACATCCTTAATCATCTGATCAAGTTGCATAATTCTTGCCTCGTTCAGGCCTTGTTGTTCCTTTGCATCATGGTATTCAAAATTTTCAGATAGATCTCCTAGCTCTTTGGCAGCCAGGATTCTTTCTGATATTTCCTTTCTTTTAGTTGTCTTTCGATCTTGAAACTCCAACACGAGGTTATCAAGTCCATCTTGTGATAAATAGGTTGTCATAATGTTATTCCAGTATACCCTCAAAATTAAGAGTATTCAAGCCAGAATTAGAATATTAAAAACCCGCTTTTTTAGCGATAATTAGACTTTATTCACATGTCTATATATATTGTATCAAATTCAGTATTTGAGGCAATCAATTACCAAGTTTTAAGTGATACTCCACAGGCTTGCGCTCGAGGTTTCTTTTCTGTACTAGCTTTGCCCAGCTAAGCTGGGCTTTGCTTATCCGCTGTCATTGCGAGGACGAACAGAGTGAGGACGAAGCAATCTAACGAAAAGATTGCTTTGCCCCACCTTTGGCAGGGCTCGCAATGACGACTATTCCAACGGATGTTCTCCACATAAATTTGAAATATTAAATATTTTCTTTTTATGGAAGATGATAGATAGTAACATTATTTGTTTCTCCAAATAAGCCCTCGTCCATCTGTTCTCTTGAATCAACTGATATTCTAGCTATTTTAATCTGATCATTGTTTGGTATCACAAATGACATGTAATCCAGTTGGCCTGGCGAAGCCACACGCTCGCCTCTTTTTTCTTCTGTTTCTATCACATTGTAGTCTGCATCTAGCCATTCAGTCTTATAATACAAACGCCCTTTGAATTGTTGATCACCGTAATTTTTTACAATGATACTTAAATAACCGTTTGCAGATACCTCAACTCCATTATTTATCATTCCATTACCAAAGTATGTTAATAGTTGTGCGTCTGGGAATCCGATTGTCTGTGAATCCACAACGTCAACCCTGTGGCTTGTAAGCGGCATCCCACTGACTTTATTTGCACTTGAATCAATGCTATACAATTGCAGCTCAATTTCGTCTCCAACATATCCTTCTATGCTATTGGCATAAATTATTATTTGTTTGGTTTCCCCGCTTGCAATATGCGCTGGTATACCGAAAGTAAACCTAACATCTTCTCCGTTTTCCAATACTGACCCAGGCATGCTGGTGTTTTCAAAATTTAAACTTAATCTATTTAATAAACTGCTGGTTGCTGAATCTCCAGTATTCTTAAAGACCATCTTGTTTATCAAAAGCTCATCTGGACTATTATTAACCACATCAAATGCAAACATTGGCACATTACTTCCCTCTCTTACAAACACGCTTGGTGAATCACTGCTTACTTTTACTTCTACACTTGTGTTTGATGCAACACAAATTCCCTCAGAACACATAAATGAATTCGGACACATCTGAGATGCGTCTACATAAATTTGATTATCTTCTCCGCATTGATACTCCCAAATATAATTTTCGTGACACTCATCGGTGTACTCTGTCACTTCACCAGTACCCTTATCTTCAATCGTCACCGTTGATTGAACAGTTAAATCATCCCCATAATCACCATCTGTACAGATATATCTTGGTTCAAAATATGCGTTTATAAACGAAGTGTTCCCTGCTCTGATTTGACATTGATCAGATGAACCGCAACTGCTTACACCTTGGCCATCCCAATGAGAAAACACTGAATTATTATCAGGTGAGGCAAGTAACGATAACCATATACCATCCTGAACAATATACTTTCCATCACAATCTTTGTCGCAGTCAATCTCTCCACTAACCAAAGAAATATATCCGTTGCCATCCCCCTGCTTTGAAATAGACAGACCAGTCTTCCTATTCTCTATTGTAAAATATGCCTTTACTGACTTTGCTGAATCCCCAGTATTCATTGTGCACTCACGAGAATCATCACAACCTTGACCCTCCCAATAGATTAAATCCCAATAGTCAAAAAATGAGTGTTCACCATCAACTGCCTGTAAAATAACATCTGTATTTGCATCAAATAATCCACAACAACCATTTGTAGTGGTGGATGTATCGCTGCAATCTATCCCCTGTGGATCAGAAACAACTCTGCCGCCATATTTCCCATCACCCCACACAGTTGCACACATTTTAACTTTTCGATCAAAATATGCTGTTACAGTTTTGTTTGTATTTGGCAGAACAATTTCACATGTTTGATTACTACCACAGTCTTCTTCTGACCAATGAGTAAACATGTACCCGTAATTATTTCTAAGAAACTCAAGATTGACTTTTGCCCCTTGTTCATAAGTACCACTAATTACACCATAGCCATCAATTGAAATATTTTTTTCAATATCAGGTGGATCTATATTTACCGACCCTCCAAAGAAATTATAATAAAGTAAAACAGGTGCTTCACCTTCAATTACCCCTTTGATTCCAAATCTTACATCCTTACCATATCTTGTCTGTCTAATATAACTTGCGGTAACTATTTTGTCAGAATTCATTATAAAAGAATATTCAGGCGAATCAGTCCAACCAGACAAACTAGTAAAACCTCCAAACCTTGTATATTCATTTGGTGTAGCAGTTAGTGTCACCTCAGTCCCTTTTGGAAACGAACTTGTGCATATTCTTCCACAATTTATACCTGCTGGATCTGATACGACAAGAACATCTCCTTTATCATCCCCAGGTGAAGTTATGTTCTTTTTAATTGATAATGTTGGTTCTATATCAAAGAGTTCTATCCTAACTTCTGCATAATCTGAATTCGCATCTATAACTTCTACTTCAAAATGCCCATTTGGTTCAATAAATTTATCACCTACTAAAAAAGCAGAATCTTCAAATGTATAACTTGCTTGAGCTGTTGAATCTAATAAATATGTCTGAAGATGATCACCTACATTGTCCTCAATTCTAATAAGCACACCGTTCACAACCGGATCGCTTGAAGAAAAATCATCAAAACCATATGGTTGTCTATAGTCAATTGTATAGTAAGACACAGCGATTCCTTCGTCATTATACTCTTTTGGAACCCTTATGAGCTGATAACCATCAGACAACTCTTCAATTGGGGTTATTAAGTAATCCCCACTTTGACTTACGTCTATAACATTTTCATTGGTTAACCAACCAACTGATTTTTTTTGAGATGCATTGAAATGTCTTCTTAACTGACTATTACCCATACTACTGAATATGTCACCATATTCACCAAGAGTACACGCGTTACTATATACAACCCGTGCTCCTTGTTCATCAACGCAACTATAAGTTGATGCATGACCAAGGCCAAAATTGTGTCCGAATTCGTGAGCCACAGTTCCGATATTAAAATAGTATGTCAAATTAAATAATATTTTACTTCCAGGTCCACCCGAAGCTCCACTGGCACTGCATAAAGCATTTTGTGAAACCCCATAGACCACAAAATCATAATTTGATTCATCAAAACCGTCTTGGGCTGCTAATTCATTAGCCATGTCAGCCATTGCATTCAATGAATCATCGCAACTCGTATTATTCATTGGAACTGTATACCACCCATATACATCCCCATTTTCTGGATCATTAAAACCACTGAATGTTTGTTGACCAAATGAAATTTCCTCGTAATACGCTTTTACAGAATCTTCCGCGGTAAACATCCCCATTCTGGCATCTTCTACAGAATAAGGTTCTGAATCACTATTATTTTGAAAATTAAACAAAATAACAGCTACTTTGCTATCTACAACACTTAAGTCTTTTGTTACTTCTGCTTTTGTACTTTTAGTTGATATTTTACTGTCTGGGGTTTTTTGAACTTGAAAATTAGATTCAACTGAATTGTCTACAAGCAAATTTGTTCCTAGTTTGTATACCTTCATCTTGGCTACTGTACCACTAATAATATCATCAGGCTTATGTGTAAAATTTAACGGATATCTTTGTTTGCTTGTAGATTTAAAATAGTATTTTGTTCTGGAATTTATAAATTCTCCAGTCTCATAATCCACTTCATCAATTTCAAAACGTTCAATTTCTCCTTGTATGGTATATGGTTTTTCAAAAAACGGTGATAATTCCTTTGGTATTTTTTTAAGTGTAGCATCTTCAATTATCAAATCCTTTGCACTTATTGGATCATTTTCAATAACTGACAATAAAAGCATCCTTCTTTCCAAAGCTTGTTTCTTAATTTGTAATAAAAAGGCTTTTTTATAAGTTTTATATTTTGACGCTACCTTAGAATATCTCGTAATATTATTTAACAACTCCTTTGTTTGAGCATCATACTGTCTTTCTTGAGATGATGGTGCAACCTGAACTTGTTGGGCACAAGGTGTCCATTTTGTAAATTTATAATACTTTTTAGTATTTTTATTATGTATACATCCAAATGTATAATTCTTGTTTTCATATCCAATGTCCTGACAACCGTTTGCTAAACGTTTGATAACATAATTTACTTTTCCATCAACAGATTTGCTTTCTCTTGTTATAATTCCTGTTTTTGTAGCAATGCAAAATAAAATCTCTTCAGACTTATAACCTGTCTGCTTAGAATAATCATTATTCACAGCAGCAATAGTCACACCAACCGCCACAGCGAACACACAAGCAACCAAAGTTAAAACCTTTGTTGTTGTAGTTGTTTTTGTTAATACTTTTGTTTTGAGATCCATAAAAATTTTTTATTTCTACGAATTAAGTATAACACAAATGTATAAATAATCACCTGTTGGTAAACCACCAGTAAAAAATTTCATTGGCAAGCGGAGTTGCAGTATAAGAACCCTCACCACCTTCTTCAACCAAAACCGCCATTGCAATTTCTGGATTTTGGTACGGCCCAAAACCAGTAAACCATGCGTGTGTAGGTCTGTCGCCTGCAGTTTGCGCAGTTCCGGTTTTCCCAGCCACTTGTTCCGGCAACCACTGCAAAGATTGTGCGCTCCCCCTCGTAACAGTCTGTCTCATGCCTTCCCGCACGATTTGAATATTCTTGGGTCCAATGTTATCTTCTGGCTCCCATTTATCCTCTAAAAATTCACTATTTTTCCCTCCATCAACAGCTTGAATAACATGCGGTTTTATTTTATCGCCTCCATTTGCAATTATTGCTGTCCCAAGAGCCATTTGCAAAGGAGTTACAAGAAGATCTCCCTGACCAATTGCATAATGATAAGTGTCGCCAACATACCATCTTTCGTTTTTATATGTTTCCTTCCATTCTTTTGATGGTAAAAAACCTGTTCCCTCTCCAGGTAAATCAATCCCTGTTTTTTCACCAAAACCAAACTTCTTTGCATACTGTGTAATCCGCTCAACACCCAGCCCTTCAAAATTTTCAAATCCTCCACCTATCATATAAAAAAAAGTATTTACTGACTCAGCAATCGCTTTCCTCACATCAGTATATCCATGTCCTCCTGCTTTCCAATCTGGAAAAAACCACACACCAATAGAAAGACCTCCATAAGACAAAAATGTTGAGGATGCATTTATAATTCCTTCATTAAGCGCAGCATATGCAACAAATGGTTTAAATGTTGATCCTGATGGAAATTCGCCTGCTATTGCTCTTGGAAACAATGGTTTGTTTTGATCATCTAAAAGAGCTTTGTATTCGCCTGCTTCAACACCTCCTGAAAATTGGTTGCTGTCAAATGAAGGCAAACTAACCATTGCCAATACTGCACCTGTATTTGGATCCAAAACTACAACCGATGCTCGTTGCGAGTTCGCTTTTTTCATAATTGTTGTAAGTCTTGTTTCAATAAAAGTCTGCATCTCAAGATCAATTGTCAAATATACATCTGCTCCTGCCAAGGGATCTTTTTTTGAAACAATATTTAATTCTCTTCCCCATGCATCAACTTCACGAACAATCTTTCCGATTGTTCCTCGCAAAGATTTCTCAGCCCATTTCTCAATACCACCTTTTCCAATATCATCAATTCTTCTATATCCATCTCCTACCAAGTTAACTTCGTCAGAAGAAATTTTTCCAGTGTACCCTAGAACATGAGACAAAGATTTTGATCTTGTTGTATACGCTCTTTTTGATGAAATGCTCAAAGAAAATCCAGGCAGTTTCGCAGTTTCAATTGCCAATTTCATTGCTGGCTCATAATTAATTCCTTTTTTAATTGGTATGTTGTCAAAAGGAAGATCAGCAAATTCTGTTATTAAAAGATCTAAATCTGTTCTTTGAAAACCAGCTAAATCAGAAATCAAATTTAAAACCCTTGATCTTTCGTTTTCGTCTTTTGGAATTTGTGAAATCATCATGTTTAATACAAACGATGGATCATTTTCTGCAAGCGTGTTGCCAAACTTATCATAAATTTTTCCTCTACTTGGTATTAACATTTCTGTTTGAATTCTATTTTCTTCTGCTACCTGATGATAATATTCACCCCGAATAATTTGCAAATAAAAACCTCTTGATACCAAAATAAAAAAAGTAATCACCACAATTGCAATAGCAAACCTTAAACGTTTTTTTGGCATCACCTGCCCCAAATTTTGATTTGATGTACCAGATTGATCAAATGAAGATTCAATAACTGCGTCGTCAATAAAAGTATGGTCTCGTTTAATTTCACCAAACTCATTATTCTGCTTTATTGGAAACAATATATTAGACATGTTCAATTTCTCGTGTGTGGGAAAAAAGTTCTTTTATTTATTCTTGGTACAGTAATAAAAATGATACTTATTAATATAATTGAAACGATTAATGTCATAATATCTCCGAATAGTATTTTCGCCCAAAATATGTTCTGAGACCCGCCCAACCAAGAAATAAAATACAATACAAAACCAGTGAATGAAAATAATATATATGAAAGTGCGGTGCAACTTACAACAGAATAAAATGAATTTCCAACAAATACATATCGAGACAAAAACCTAACTCCAACCAACAAAACAATATATCTTATCCATTCGTGTGGCGAAGCACCTATGTTAAATATTTCAATAATTGTTCCGTACGCAACAAGCCACCAAAAAAAAGTTTGATTTTGCCTGTGTTGAATTTCGTAAATTGAAATTATAAATACAAATGGAATAAATGCAAAAACCCCCGGCAATAGATGTAAAAAACTAATCTCAAAAGCGCACGCAATAATAAACAAAAAAATGTGTTTGAAAAATCTCAACATATTATTTTATCAATACTGAAACAACATTGTGCCTTCGTACATCTATAATTGATTCAACAATTGCTTCTTGAAAAGGCTCTGACTCATCTGATTGAATTGTATTCACAATACCAACCAATAACCCAGGAGGAACATCATTTTCAAGACCTGAAGTTATAACCAAATCGTTTACTAAAACGATTTCATCGTGCGGAATAAATTTAATTCTCAAAAGCGTTCCGCTCTCACCTTCTGCCAAACCAAGCGTTCTTGTTCGATTTAGCAATGTTACAGCTGTCATAGAGCCTGGGTCAGAAAGCATGCTCACAGTTGCAGTTGTCTTTGTGGTTGAAATTACTTTTCCAACCAACACCCCCTCACCAATCACAACAGGAGCATTTATATGCACGCCATCATTTTCTCCAATCCCAATAATAAAACGCCTGACTTGCAAGGAATTGCTACTTCCTAAAATTCTTGTACTTAAATATGAAAACTTCTGTGACTCGAGAAATCCAACCTGTTGTCTTAGTTGCTTATTTTCTTCAAGCAATTGCTCATACTGAGTTTTATCAATAACCAGCCCAAGTATGCGATTTTCAAGATCATTAATTCTTATTTGAAGTGAGTCTGGATTTCTAAAAACATAAGCAGTTTGTTCACTAGCCCAACTTCCTGTGATTGCAAGTGGTTTTTGAAATTGTTTTACAACCCAAATGATTGACCCCTGAAAAACAAAAATAATAGTGATAAACAGCAAAATTATCACTACTCTTTTTAACGTCTTTTGTTTTAGACGCTCTTTTAATTGCATGACATTTAAATTATTGAATCCTGACTTGCAGAAGGTAACGCAATATCTTTAAGTAAATCAATATCCTCTAAAAGCAGACCGCTTCCTCGAACAGCAGCGCACATTGGATCATCAGCAACTCGCACTGGAATTTCAGCTTCATGAGAAATTAATGTATCAAACCCACGCAACAACGAGCCACCACCTGTCATAACAATACCCCTTTCATATATATCTGCAACAAGCTCAGGCGGAGTTGACTCAAGCGTAGCTTTTACATTATCCACAATGATAGCAATTGATTTTCTCATTGATTCTCTAATCTGTTTATCTGTTACCATGATTTCTTTTGGAAGTCCTGAAATCAAATCTCTACCACGCATATGAATTTCAAGTGGTTCAGTTTGTTCAATTGCAGAACCTATTTTAATTTTCACATTTTCAGCAACACGACTCCCTAACAGAAGATTAAACATTTCTCTTGCATACTGAATAATGTTTCTTGTCATTTCGTCGCCTGCTATTGGAAGTGATTTCCATGTAACAACACCGCCCAATGACATAACGGCAATCTCTGTTGTACCGCCACCAATATCAACAATCATCATTCCAACTGAATCCATTATATTCATGCGCGAACCTATTGCTGAAAGCATTGGCGTCTCAATTAAAAATACTTCTCGTGCTCCTGCAGATAAAACTGCATCCTCAACAGCCTTGCGCTCTACCTCTGTTATTTCAAGTGGCACACCAACAACTACGCGCGGTCTAGGAATTATTGTAAAAGCTTCTGAATGAATCTTGTCAATGAAATACTTTATCATTTTCTCTGTTACTTCAAAGTCTGAAATAACTCCCTTGATTAGAGGTCTTATTGTTGTAATGTGTGGCGGGGTCTTTCCAACCATTGCTTTTGCATCTGTACCAACAGCCACAATCTGATCAGTTCGTATATTTATTGATACAACAGAAGGCTCATTGATAACAATCCCTTTTTCAGATGAAAAAAACCTGATATTAGATGTGCCTAAATCAATGCCTAAATCTTTAGAAAACCGCCCAAGTAATTTGTTTAACATAGTAAAACAATATTACATGAGCGGTATCGGAAAATCAAGGTGTGTTTGTACACTTATTTTATTCAAGAATTCGTTTATTTCTTTGATATTGAGTGTTTAAAAAGAATAATTCCAAAAATGAAATAAACAGTATAAACAATATGGCAGTCCACATATTAAACAACCCCCGTGAAGACAAAAACACACATCCTACAATCAAAAAAGTCAATAACAAAGCCTGCCGAAATGCTCTTCTTACAATAGTCGAAATCATGTCATCTGGTCTAAATTTGAAGCGTACCAAAACACCAATTACGCATGCTGAACCAAAAATTGATGCAATTAAAGAAATAAAAAAGAAAATGAACGCCAGCCAACCTGCTCGCGTTGGATCAACAAAAAAAACTACTGTTGCAAACGCAATCCATGCTGCAATAGTAGTGCAAAGCATTATGTAGATAAAATTCTTGAAACTCATAGTTCTGATGTTGAAAATTTACCAACAACACGAGTGTTAATTTTTTCAAGTTCGCAGTCTGGAATTCTTGTCTTTATCATCTCTATAATATCACGACTTTGACTGTTTATAAAGTGTGATGCTGCACTGTTTCTACATTCAATGAGTATTTTTTTATTTTTATATGATAAAGCTCTTGCGTCAAGATCTCTGCCATCAGGCATAATTTTTTTCAATGTCTGATTTGCTGTCTCAACAATTTGCGTAGCAGTAACTTGTCTTCCAATATTTGCTCTGCTTACAGCGCCTTTTAATAAATCTTTTAGTGTGTGCATATATTATGGGGTCAGGTCTGGATACTGGATAATCATAATCTATACATTATATTTATTATTAACAATCTTTCCAATGGTTGAATTACTCAATCCTAAGTGATTCGCTATTTCTGTATTCAAATAACCACACCTTTTCTTGGCAATACGAATTGTATTGCTTCGTTCTTTAATTGTTTCAACATCTTCAAACAATTCATTAAGTGTGGGTCTTCCCACAATCCTCTGTTCTCTTGGATGTTCTTTTAGTTCTTCTGATCCGTGCGTACACGTTTCCCATATCCAATGAACAAATTGAGGACTCCCAAGCAAAATACTATTTGTTGTTTCCTTGTGCGGGTCATTTGCACCTTTCCCATCTTTAATAAATTTTCGATAAAGCTCCCGAGCCTCTTTCTTGCCTTTTCCAAAAAAACCAAGCATCCAATCAGTGTGTAGCCATTTTGGAGTTCTCTTTACTTCAGCTGTTGATTTATAACTACTCCATCTCCACTGACCAGGACAATTCACCAACTTTGCACGAACAGGATTAAGAACAATATACCGTGCCACTTCAAGCAAATATAATTCTTTTTCAATAACAAACGCTTTATATCTGCCCTGAAACAAGTGGCCAGCTGTTTTGTGTTTTGCATTGAACCACTGTGTATAATTACCATTGATATCTCTCATTGCATTTGAAAGATTTGCATCTGGGGTTTCTAACAATAAATGATAGTGATTGTTCATTAAGCAATACGCATGAACAATGAGATTGTGTGTCTCAACTGCATTTTCTATCCAATCCAAAAATTTTTTACGATCTAAATCATCATAATAAATATCTTGACACGCGTTGCCACGAGAAATTACATGATACAACGCACCTGGATATTGAACTCTTAATGGTCTCGCCATACACAATAATTATATCACATATCCAGTATCCAGACCTGACCCCATTTCTTTACAGCGCCTTTTAATAAATCTTTTAGTGTGTGCATATTATTTTAATGTTGCCTATACTCACAGATATCTGCAAAATCACAATACTTGCAATCAAACCCAGGCTTTGCTTCAAATGAACTATTTTTAATCTGATCCACTCTTTCTTCAATGGTATTTTTTAGTATATCCAATTCTTCTTGCGTTCCCAAAAATGAAACTTGTGAATTATCGCTCAAATAATGAAAAGTTAGTTTTTTCGGATTCAATTTTAAAATTTCCTTGGCTGCTATTTGATACAACAGGAGCTGTTCTTTATCTTCTTTTTTGAGACTTTCTAAAGTCTTAGCATTTCCAGTTTTATAATCAATAATCTCAACACCTTCTTCGCATCTATCTATTCGATCAATCCTACCTTTTAATATTACGCCATCAAATTTTAAAGTAAAACCCTGTTCAAGAAAAAACGGCTCAGGTCTTTGTTTCATGATCATAGCATAATATTCTCTTATGCTTTTAAGACCATTTTCTCTATATTCTTCTCTTTGAGCATCAGAGGTATACCAATCATCTTGCCATGCATTGCGATACGTGGTTTCAAGTTCGGATAGACTTACAGGTAGTTTGTCAGGTTCACCAACCTCCCCCTCTGACTTCCCAGTGGTAAGTGAGGATGACAGCTCTTCCGCAAACAGAGAAGTTTGCTTTTGTGCAGTACGCTCGACCCAAATTGAAAAAAATTCTTGCAAGGTATTATGCATTGTTTTCCCAAATGAAAAAGTCCATTTCCCAAAAACAGGAATCCCGAGAATGTGTGCAAACTTATATTGAAGCGGGCATGATCTAAAGGCTGCAAGCTGAGTAAATGAAAAATATTTTGGTATTTGATACACGATTGGATCATTCTTCATTTCTTTTTCATTGTTTGGTTTCTCTAATGAAAAATCTGTGCTATCTTTTTCAAATTCTGGGCCAACCTCAATATCAAGTTCATGAATAAACCTTGATATCTTTCTTTTTCTTGCACCACCATAATCTTGCGCTGATGTAAAAAATACACCTTCTTTTGCTCGTGTTATGGCAACATAAAACAATCTTCTCTCTTCTTGAATATGCCAATCTTCATTTGTTATGTCTTCTTTAACAAGCTCTGGCGGAAGCAAAATTGCATCTGCACGCTTTGAAGTTGGAAACCTTTGATCAATCATATTCACGATAAACACATACTTAAATTCCAAACCCTTTGCAGCGTGAACAGTCATAACACGAACAACCTCTGGCCCTACTGAAAAATCAAAGTTTAACTGGCCTTGCTCACCAGACTCTGTTTCATGCTCAAATTCAGACAAAAATTCATGCATGTGCGGATGATCGCTGGCTTTATCAAATCTTTTTGTTTTTTCATAAAATTGTTGAAGAAACCCAAAGTTATCTTGCTTTTCCTTTTCTGATTGACTGTTAATGTACGCTACAAGCCCGCTGTCTCGCGCTACACTTACAAAAAATCCGCTCGACTTCATTTGCTTCATCTCATGCTGCATTTTTTGAATAAACGATATTACATCATTAACTTTTTTCAATTCATCCTCTGGCAACTTTGTAAAAGCCCCAGCAAGTGAACATGCTTGAAACAATGATTTACCTTTCATCTTTGCTAAATGATTCAATTCAGAAATAACCATTGGAGAAATAGCATTCATTGGATTTGTAAGCACTCGATACACACTTGGGCTATGATGAGGATTATCAATGGCTCTAAGGTAAGAAAGAATATCAACAATAATTGATTTTGTATAAAGTCCACGCAGTGCCAAAAACTGATATGGTATTCCCTGCTCTTCAAGCGCAGGCAAAAAATCATTTGCAGAATCATTTGAACGAACAAGTATTACAAAATCATTCCACGAAATCTCATTATTTCTATTTTTAATTTCAATAATTTTCTCAGCTACAGTTTGCGCTTCATTTTCTAATGTGTCGCAATTGATATGCTCTACCATTCCAGCCCCTTCTAAATTTGAAAGCAACTTTTTTGAAAGCTCATCTGGCATTTGAGCCTCAAGTCTATTTGGATTATTTTTTTGGATAAAATTATATGCAGTGTCTAAAATACTTTGACACGACCGATAATTCTGATTAAGCACAACTGTTTTGACATCAGGATAATCGTGTTTAAATAATAAAATATTTGTAATTGATGCACCTCTAAATTTATAAATAGACTGATCATCATCACCCACAACAGTAATATTGTTTTTCAAACCTGCTATGGCTTTAATTATTTCGTATTGTGCAAAATTTGTATCTTGAAACTCATCAACTAAAACATATTTATATTTCTCACGGATTTCAGAAAGCACATGTGGTCTTTCTCTTAATAATTTTAAAGTGATTAAAAGTAAATCCCCAAAATCCAAAAAATCATTTTCAAGTAAAATTTGTTGATATGTGTGATAAGCATTCGCAAGCTCTGCCCACTTTTTCACGTGTGACTCGGCTAATTCATCAGAATTTGTGTTATCCCCATCTGCCACAAGCCCTTGCGCAAAGTCAATATAGTCCTGTGGAAAAACCGCATTGTCTTTTGCTCTTGAAAAATGGGTTAAAAGAGACTTAATATATCGCGTTGGATTCCCCAATGGCCTGTAATAATCAAGCTCAAATCGATCAAATTGTTTCCTTGCAAGCATCCAGGCATCAAGTTCAGAGGCTACCTTAAAATCGCGGGCAAGCCCAATTTCAGCCCCATGCTCGCGCAATATTCGCTCACAAAATGAATGGAATGTTGATATCTGAATATCCACATACCCATAAGGCAATAACCGATCCACACGCTCTTCCATCTCCCCTGCTGCTTTATCAGTGAATGTTAGAGCTAAAATATTTTCAGGCTGGCAAAGGCCTTGATCAATGAGCCACGCAATCCTTCGTGTAATAACAGTTGTCTTTCCAGTACCTGCTCCTGCTACAATCAAAAGTGGCCCATCTTTATGAATGACCGCTTGCACTTGCTCGCTATTAAGTCCTGATAAGAGTTGATTTTCTTCCATAGTTCCATTATATTACCATGAATTTTGCAAAACAAAAAAGCACCAGTAAAGTGGCGCTTAAGAAAGCCTTGTGTTGAGAAAATGATTCTCAAATGTATAGACCATGGTTGCTGGATACTCCATTTCATGGCTACTAAAAACCAGTAAATCCAACGCCATGTCTTGTGTACGGCTCAAGCAAGCTGTATATACCCGAACCTCGCCTTGCAAAACAGTAGCCTCTTGTGCGATCAATTCGTTTGCTGTTCGAATTGCGGCAACTGACTTACTTAAATCAGTATCACTGCCAACAAAAACAACATAGACCAAACACACATGTGCAACAGTACCGGAATTAAGAAGTAGATGTCCTGCACCCATCAAGACACTTCTTGCCTCTGTAATATGCTCTTGCGTCACTGGTGCTGAAAATGGCAGAACATAAAAAGGTGTATTTGTGTCAAAGCCGAGCCCATCCAAATCATCTGACACAATAATGCTTGTCAAAACTTTCTGAAGATTTTCTAAGAGGTCGAAAATCCTGTTCTTTACATTTTCATCCACTAACAGCAAAAATTGCCTTGCACTCATGATAGACCCTCCTTATTTAAAAGAACGAACGCTTAAACATATCAGTATGTTTTGGTTTTGTCAAGTGGTAAGCAGTGTTAAAAGATATATAAAAAGCGCCTAGGCGCTTTGAGTTATACTTAGCCATTAAGAATTGCGTAACAAAGATCATCAGGCCCCAACAACTCACCAGGGCTGAAAACCAGAGCTCCATTTATCTCTCTGTCTTTCTCACAAAAACACAAAAGGGCGTATTTTATTTTTCGGTGATCTGCAACATGAACTGAACAGAGCCGGTCAAATAATGAGAAAACTTCATTAGCCTTTTTTTTGATATCTTCCAGATTATTGTGTGGAAAGACAACTGTCAGAACAAGACAACAATCACCAGAATCTGCATGATTGGTAGTAATACCTATCATGGAATAAGCTATATCAACCATACCGTTTGAAAGAAACGTTCCGTCATCTGGTTGCCTGGCAGGAAGAGTCGCTATGTGTAGATTTGTGTTTGGGTAAAAACCAGCTTCATGCATGTGCTTTTGATTTGTTATTGCACAAAGCACGGCTCCGATTTTTTGAAAAATTTCTCCATGAAGAAACTCCAGACACTCATTGCCAAGTAAAAGAACAACATGTGGATTACCCATTTTCTGCCTCCTTGTAATTCACAAGATCTAAAATTAACAGATATTAGTTCATGTGTCAATACATGAACAATCAAAAATGTTTCAAATCTTAGCCGATCGGCTAAGATTTGAAACCTGTTTTTTACAACTATTAGGACATAAAACAAAAAACCCGCCATAATGACGGGGTTTTGTGTTGTTCAATTAAACAGTAACAACTGGCTCTTTATGTTTCTTTAACATAAAAGCAAGAATTGGCGGAGTAAGAAGAGTGGTCAAAATCACCATGATAACAATCACTGAAAACACTTCATCTGACACAACACCAAGCCCTTTACCAATGGAGGCAAAAATCAAACCAACTTCACCACGCGGAACCATCCCAAAACCAATCATTGATCTGTTAACTCCCTTTGCACCAAACCCTGCAACATACTTACCAATTATTGCAACTACTGTTATTGCAATAGCAACTCCTACAACCCTGATGTCAGATAGCGTTCCAAGATTTACTTGCATACCAGTGTATACAAAGAAAATTGGTACAAGCAAAAATGCAACTGGTTCAATAATATCTTCAATGTGTCTGTGAGCGTGTGGTTCAATAACAGCATCAAGGCGCTCTTTGATTTCATCTCGAGCATCTTTTGCAACTTCTTTGATGTCACGAATAACTTTTGCATCTTTAAAGTAACGGAAATGAACTGCATCAAGCACAAGCCCTGCAGCAAACGCTCCAACAATAGCTGCCAATCCAATTAACTGTGCCACATAAGAAAAGATTAAACAAAATGCAATTGCAAGCGTAAACTTAGTTCCAACACCTGTGTGAATCTTAGAGAAGAATTTTCCAAGCCATGGAGCTGCTAACTGACCGATTACAATTGCTGCAATCAGGAATAGCACAGCTTTTCCAATAATCAAACTTATTGCACCTACGCTGACTGCTCCAACAGTCACAAGTGCTGACACAACCGCCAAGATAATCAAACCAAGAATATCATCAATCACAGCAGCGCCAAGAACAATCTTTGCCTCAGGTAAATGAAGCTTTTTCAAATCCTTAAATACTCGCCCAGTAATTCCTACTGATGTTGCAGTCATTGCAGCACCAAGGAAAAGATATGCATTCATTGAAAGGCCTGGAAGCAACCATGGCCCAACAACATATGTACCAAGAATAAATGGAACTATTACACCAATTATAGCAACTAAAAGTGATGCCATTCCAACCTTTTTCATTTCTTTAATATTTGATTCAAGTCCGATTTGGAACAATAAAATTACAACCCCAAGCTCTGAAAGGAATTCAATAATTTCATTTGTTTTGATTGGTTCAAACCAATGAAGCCCAAGCAAAGCAAGATTCCCTAGGATTACACCGATAACCAATTCTCCCAAAACTGATGGCTGACCAATCTTTTCAACAAGCGCTGAAAGTTTGGCAAAAATTAAGACGATTGCAATCCACAAAAATGTTGATGCAATATACATGCTTGCATGACCTGCTTCGGCTTCTTCGCCTGCAACTTCACTACCTGTTGCACCTGCATATAATGCTGCTGCAATCATTACTGCAACAAACGCAAAAATTCCATATTTTCGTTTGTGCAGAAATGTAAGAATGTTGTTCATAATTTGCATGTCATTCCGAGTCGGTAGCCGCAAGCTCTTCCACCAAAGACGGATCGGCCAATGGCGGAAAAGCTTGCGCTTTGAACGCAGCCTAAAGGCTGCGACTACCGTAATTTCAGGATGACAGATTATTTTTTAATTTCAAAACCCACAATTATTTTGTGGGCATTATTTATTTTATTGGTTGGTTTGGAATGTTTCTGTACTTTCGCTTTGAAGCAACTTTAAATCTTGCCAACTCACGTTCAAGCATTGCAGCTGCCTCAGCAAATGAAACATCATCTACATGTTGTTTTTCCTCAAGCATTTTATGTGCTCTTTCCTTTGCCTTTTCAATAGCTTCAAGATCAAGTTCCTCAGAGCGTTCTGCAGTATCTGCCAAAATCACAACTTCATTCCCGCTTCTTACTTCAAGAAATCCAGTAGATGTTGCTAAATAATATTCTTCGCCACCTTTTCTTAATGTTGTTTCACCGCTACGCAATGTTGCCACAATCGGTACATGATTTGAAAGAATTGTTATTTCTCCCATTTGTGTCATTGTAGTAATCGAATCAACCTCGTCTTCAAAAACGATTCGTTCTGGGGTTACTACTTTTAGAGATATGGTCATAATTTCTAATGTCTAATGTCTAATTACTAATCAATTTCTAATCCTTTAATTCTTTAATTTCCAAATTTTCATTCATTAGAAATTAGTAAATTATTAATTAGTTATTTCCAACAACCTCATCAATTCCACCTTTCATATAGAAAGCTTGCTCTGGTTTATCATCATGCTTACCTTCAAGAATTTCTTTAAAGCCACGAATAGTATCTTCAAGACGCACAAACTTTCCAGGAGTTCCAGTGAATGTTTCAGCAACAGCGAAAGGCTGAGAAAGAAATTTTTGAATTCTGCGAGCGCGTGCAACAGTTAACTTATCTTCATCTGAAAGTTCATCCATACCTAGAATGGCAATAATATCCTGCAAATCTTTATAGCGCTGTAACACTTTCTGAACTCCACGAGCTGTATCATAGTGATCCTGCCCAATTATTTGCGGATTCAAAACTGTTGAACTTGAATCCAATGGATCAACAGCAGGATAAATTCCAAGCTCTGTCAGAGATCGTGCCAAAACTACAGTTGAATCAAGGTGACCAAATGCTGTTGCAGGCGCTGGGTCAGTTAAGTCATCAGCTGGCACATAGATAGCCTGAATTGATGTAATCGATCCTTTATTTGTTGAGGTAATTCTCTCCTGCATTGCTCCCATTTCTGTTGCAAGATTTGGCTGGTATCCAACAGCAGAAGGCATACGTCCCAAAAGTGATGATACCTCTGAACCTGCTTGAGTGAATCGGAAGATGTTATCAATAAACAAAAGCACATCACGCCCTTCGTCATCGCGGAAATATTCTGCAAGTGCTAGTCCTGTTAAGCCAACGCGCGCGCGAGCACCAGGTGGCTCATTCATTTGTCCAAACACAAGCGCAGTTTTTTCAAGCACTCCTGACTCTTTCATTTCCATATATAAATCATTTCCTTCACGAGTACGCTCCCCTACTCCTGCAAACACTGAATATCCTCCATGCTCTGTTGCAATGTTGTGAATAAGCTCTTGAATCAAAACTGTTTTTCCGACTCCAGCTCCGCCAAACAATCCTGTTTTTCCACCTTTTAAAAATGGGCAGATCAAGTCAATAACTTTAATACCTGTTTCAAACACTTCATCTTTTGTAGATTGATCAACAAACGCTGGTGCTTCGCGATGAATAGGATCACGGCGTTTGCTTGTTACTTGCTTCATGCCATCAATAGGCTCTCCTGTAACATTAAACATGCGCCCTAGCGTTTCTGGACCAACAGGAACAGAAATAGGAGAAGCTGTATTTTCAACTTCCATGCCTCTGCGAAGACCATCTGTAGTAGACATGGCGATTGTTCGGACCATGGATTGGCCAGTATGTTGAGCAACTTCAAGAGTTAATATTGATTTGTCATCACGTTCTACAAGAAGCGCTGTGTTAATAGCTGGCAACTCCTCATCTTCAAATCGAACATCGATAACAGCTCCGATAATTTGTGCAATTTTTCCTTTTTTCATATGAATGTTTAAATCGTTCAAAACGTTTAATATGTTAATTTATGCATTCTCTAATGCTGCCTTTCCTGCACTGATTTCTGCTATCTCTTGAGTAATACCAGCTTGACGCGCTTGGTTAAAAGACAATGTTAATGAGTCAATCATTTCAGACGCTGCATCAGACGCGTTCCTCATTGCAAGCATACGTGCTGAGTGTTCTGAAGCTGCTGTTTCCAAAACTGCTTGATACACCATGGTTTCAATCAATCTTGGCAACATAAGATCTAATACCTCGCTTGGGCTTGGTTCAAAAGTATATTCTGTTGCATCTGTTTTTGTTGCAACACTCTCTTTTTGTGAACCTTCATTTACTTCACCAATTTCTTTAATCTTTTCAGGGTTGCTCAATGGTAAAAGCTCTAGAACAATTGGCTTTTGATTTACAGCACTTACATAGTCCATGTATGACACGAGAACTTTCTGATATGTTCCTTTTTTAAACTCATCAATCACCATTTTCCCAATTGGTACAACATTTTCAAAAGATGTGTTGTTTGTCAGATCAGTAAAAGTAGCAATCACTGGATTGCCAGTTTTTCTAATTGCATTAACACCTTTTTTCCCAACGCATACTACATCAATTTCAACGTCTCCCAATTCTTTTATTGAATTTAACGTTTTTCTTGCAATGTTTACATTAAAACCACCAGCCAATCCCCTGTCAGAGCTTAGCATTAGTACAAGAACCTTCTTTACTCCTTCAGGTCGATTCAATAGCGGATGCAAAGATGTGTCAATCTTTTCACTTATTTTTAGAACTGTCTCCCATGCAAGCTTAGAATATGATCTTGAATTCAAAACAGCATTCACTGCTTTTCGCATTTTGCTGGCAGCAACAAGCTCCATCGCTTTTGTAATCTTGCGAGTATTTGTTACAGATTTTATTCTACTTCTAATTGCTTTTGTTTGAAGCGGCATAAATTAATTTAACTTGCATCGGACGCGATAAATCTTGATTCACCGGACGCGATAAATCTTGATTCACCGGACGCGATAAATCGCGTCCCTACTGTAGAAATGTCTTATTAAAATCTTCAATTGTGCTCTTAAGTTCTTTTTCAATTTTTTCAGTAAGCTCACCTTCTGTTTTAATTTTATCAAGAATCTTTGCACCTGATGATGTCATGTATTCATAAAACTTCTCTTCCCATTCATTTACATCTTCAACTGCAACTTCATTCACATGCCCATTTATAGTTGCATAAAGTACTGCTGTCTGCTGTTCAACTGGCATTGGAACATACTGCTTTTGTTTGAGAATTTCTGTCATTCTACGACCAAGCTCAATCTGCTTTCTTGTTGTTTCGTCAAGATCAGTTGAAAATTGCGCAAACGCTTCAAGCTCACGGAACTGCGCTAATTCAAGTCGAAGTTTACCAGCAACTTTTTTCATAGCTTTTGTTTGTGCAGCTGATCCAACTCGAGAAACAGAAATACCAATGTTAAGCGCTGGCCGAATACCTCTATAGAACAGATCATTCTCAAGGAAAATTTGACCATCAGTAATTGAAATAACGTTTGTAGGAATATAAGCAGACACATCTCCTGCTTGAGTTTCAATAATAGGAAGAGCTGTTAATGTTCCTCCTCCAAAATCTGAGTTCAAACACGCAGAACGCTCAAGTAAACGTGAGTGCAAATAAAACACATCTCCTGGATACGCCTCGCGCCCAGGTGGGCGACGCAAAAGAAGTGAGATTTCTCGATAAGCCCAAGCATGCTTTGAAAGGTCATCATACACAACCAATACATCTTCGCCTTTATCCATAAAATATTCACCAACAGCACAACCAGCGTATGGTGCAATATATGAAAGCGCTGCAGGATCAGACGCACCTGAAACTACCACTGTTGTATATTCCATAGCTCCTGCTTCTTGAAGCTTGGCAACAATTTTTGCAATTTTTGATTCTTTTTGACCAATCGCTACATAAACACATTTCACACCAAGCCCTTTTTGGTTGATGATTGTGTCAATTGCAATTGCAGTTTTTCCTGTTTGTCTGTCTCCGATGATAAGCTCGCGCTGACCACGGCCAATTGGAATCATTGAGTCAATAGCTTTCAGACCTGTTTGCAAAGGCTTATTAACTGATTTGCGTGACATAACTCCTGAAGCAATCTTTTCAACTGGCATGAATTTATCAGCTTTGATAGGTCCTTTTCCATCAAGCACAACACCAAGCGGATCAATAACGCGCCCTATAATTTCCTCTGACACAGGAACTGACAAAATTCTACCTGTAGTTTTTACTGTATCCCCTTCTTTAACCAGAGTTGAATCACCAAGTAGCACTGCACCCACACTATCTTCTTCAAGGTTGAGTGCAACGCCAAATACTTGGTTTGGAAACTCAAGCATTTCAGACATTTGAGCTTGCGCCAAACCTGTAATTCTTGCGGCTCCATCACCAACTGAAATGACTGTTCCGACTTTTTGAACTTTTGCATCTGATTCAAATGAATCAAGCTGCTTTTTTATTGATTGAATAATCTCATCTTTTGTGGCCATATATTCCAATTTTAAGCTTTTAACAAATTTGTTTTTAATGATTCAATTTTTCCTAAAATAGATCCATCTATTATTTCATCATCTACGCGAATTTTAGCTCCACCAATAAGATCTTTATTTATTTTTTCTTTAAGCGATGCGCCTTTTGCATATTCTTCTAAATCATCTTTAAGTGCTTTCGAAAGTTCATGAGCAGTTTCAACAATAATATTTGCTGCACCAAATTTTTCTTTCCATGCATTATCAAATTCACGCAAAGCCATACGCATTCTAAACAATTGATTCTTTGATGCAAAAAAACTTACAATTTCTTTTATTGCTTCTTCAAGTTCTTTTCCTTTATTTTGCGATACAAGCTCAACCAAATTTCGCGCCAATTGTTTTTCTGCTTTCATAATCCAAATTACTTTGTCATCTTCTTAACAACTTCTTCTGCAAATGACTTTGATTTCTTTTCATCAACTTGATCAACAAGGATTTTTTCAACTGCTGCAACAGCAATCTCAATTATGTCTTTTCGCGCTTCTTTCAACATTGCATCTTTTTCACTTTTCAATTGTGCTTTACCTTGCACAATTACACTTTCCACTTCTGATTTTGCTTTATTAACCATGTCCTGCTTGCGTTCTTCTGCTTGCGCACGGGCTAGCTCATGAATTTTTTGAGCTTCGCTTTTTGCCATGGCAATAATTTTATCTTTTTCAACCTCAAGTTCACTTAACTTCTTTTCTGACAATTCAGCACTCTTCATGCCTTTTTCGATCTTTTCTGTTCTTTGCTCAAGCATTTTAACAATAGGCTTATACGCCCATTTCCATAGAACTATCAAAACAATTAAAAAATTAACAAGCTGGGCAATAAAAATTTTAAGATTGATTCCAAGGGTGCCAAGGCCCCCTGATGCCTCAGTTGCATGAACTGCTTGTGTGGCTGTCTCTTGTATTAATTGTACTTCTTGACTCATAAAATTATTATTTGGAACAAACTTCAAATCACGCAAACATAATTTGAAGTTCGCCCCAAATGGGACGAACTGCTTTATAGAATAAATGATACTACAAGCGAATAGATAGCAATCGCTTCTGCGAAAGCCATACCTAGAAGCATTGGCACAAACAACTTGCCTGCTGCTTCTGGATTTCGACCAATTGCCTCCATTGCCTTTAAACCAATGAAACCGATTCCAAGTGCTGGAGCGATTCCTCCGATTGCCATGGTTAGACCTTTGGTCAGTATTGTAATTGCCTCTGGATCCATAATATTAATTTAATTACTAATTACTAATGTCTACTTTCTAATGAATGACCGATAATTAATTACTAATATTTTAACCTAGAAATTAGTAATTAGAAATTAGAAATTCAATAGTCATTAGACATCAGAAATTAGAAATTCCTACGCACTCGCCCCATGAGCCTCCTGAGCCACATGAGCCTCTTCCTCTTCATGCCCGTGTTCATCTGTTGCTACTGTCAAATACGCAAGTGTAAGCATTGCAAATACAGTTGCCTGAATGATACCCACAAGAAGTTCCAAAAACATAAATGGAATTGGCAACAAATACGAAAAGAGCCCAAGCATAACTGTAATCAAAACTTCGCCAGCAAAAATGTTCCCAAAAAGTCGAAGAGACAATGAAAGTACTTTTGCAAATTCTGAGATCACTTCAAGCAATCCTACACCAAATTCAATAATTGCAACAATTATTGCCATTGGACCTTTTTTAAATGACCTTAAGATCCCGCGAATATTTATAAACTTACTTACATGATTCATTATGCCAATTGTTTTTAAACCAATCAGATGTGACATGAGCACAGCGAAAACTGCAATTGCAAGTGTTAAATTCAAGTCGCTAGCAGCAGGACGCAAAAGAGGAAGAAGTTCTACCCCACCTGCATGCATTCCATATATTCCAATTGATCCTGTTCCTGGCAAAAGCCCCAGCCAGTTCGAAAATAAAATAAAGAAAAAAATCGTGCCAACAATTGGTAAAAATTGCTTAGCACGTTTATAATCTCCAGTTACTTTTTTTATTTCACCCAAAGCCAGTTCAATCATTGACTCACAAAAATTTTGAATTCCTTTTGGTACTATAGATTTTTTTGATCGGATGATCAATCCAATCACAATAAAAAATACAACAGCAATCCAACCGTTAATAAGTGCGTTCGTTACAGGAAACGAACCTATGTGAAATATTTCTTCTGCTGCTGCAGGAGGCAACATCATAATTAATTGTCTACAGATGTGAACACATCATCCTGAGGTGGCAAAAGGCCAACGTAAAAATCTTTTTAACAATTAAAGATCCTTGCGTTCATCTTCTCCAATGCCCTCAGAATGTACATGCGTTTGTCCATCTGAATCATTATTTAATCTATTATACTGTTTACTGTACTTTTTTGATTTGCGATAAATACTAAAGGCCGTAAGACCAAAAGCTACAATGAAACTCGCAATCAATAACCACGGCGCAGTGCCATAGCGATTGTCTAACCATTTTCCCAAAAGCGCACACAAAACTGCAGGAACTGCAATTGAAGCACTAAAATCTGCAAAAATACGCATGGCAAGCTTTTGATAATCACGATCCGAGGTCATAATTCACTTTCATTGAGCTTATACACAACTTTAAAAAAGCGCCAATATTATACAATTTTAGCAACAATAGGTCAAGAGGATTTTTTATTTTTATTCCACAGATAGAAATTTATCATTTTCCAGCCATATTTAACTAATTTTGATTTACCTATATTAATCACAGGTATTGACAAAACCATGGCAAATTGATAGAATTTTTTCTTAATGCTCTTTAAATCTAGCGTTAAGAGGAAGTCTTCCAGAACACAAGCAAAAACAAGGAGGTTTGAAATGCCTACAGAACCTACACAAGCTGGAACCGCTGAAAAAAGCGATAAGTCCGGAAAGCCAAGATTTGGCCGGCATGCTGAAAGAAAACCAGATCGCCCAGGAAAGAGACCTGACCAACAAACGGTTCATACAGAAATCATGGAAGCCAAACCGTTTTTCGAAGCTGTTGGCGTGGAAACTGACCCTGATAGAACTCATTGTGAATTCCGTGTCATGCGTGGCGTAAAATTTCTTGAATCGGAAGCAATCAGAAGGGTGAATCTTGACCCTGAGCTTTCAAAAGGTCTCCAACTTGTTCTTTACGATTCACCTGAAGATGGTGGAAAACCCTACATCGCCTTTCGCACAATCACTCTGGTCTCTCCGATCTATGAAGCTGGAGAAAAAGTTGGGCATGTGACCCCGCTTGCACGAGACTTCACACCAAGAATCGGTGAGCCTACTGATTGTGCTTGTGTTGTTTTTAGAAACAAGCACAATGGATATGAAGTCCTCAAGGCAGGTCCTCTTCATCCAACAATTGTTGCAAAAGATGTGTTTGAAATGCCAGCGCCTTTCAAGGCCGAGGTCGCATTTTACCCTGCTCAGCGTTTCAACTACAACAGAGCTGGGAAACCAACTGGTTCGTCGTACACGATTGCCTTGGCAATTGATCCATCAACTGGAAAGAACATCACAGTGGAAGGCCAGTTCCTCAAGTATGTTGAAGGAAAGTGGGGCAATCCTATCACTGTCGAACTGCATGAAAGTGCAACACGATTCATTGCGGTGCCTGTTGTTGCTCGTGAAGAACTTGGCGATGAAGCTGTTGAAAGCGAGGTTCGGGAGCTCGCGTTTCGTGGCGATGATGAGGAAATTCCTGAGGGCAAATTCAGACACGCTGGTCGAATTCTGGACATTGACAAAGAGATTATGTCTGCTCTTGTCATGACTCTAAAAAAGGCAGAACGTGAAAAAATCACAACCGATTCGCTCTGGAGTATGCCTTTGAAAGAGCTGACCATTCTCAAACGCAAAGTTACATCCAAGCTTGCTCCAGACAAGCTTCACGGAACTCGTAAATCAGTTACAAAAGCAGATGAGGGGCATCGAGCTTCGATGTTCTCTCGCATTACTGATGCCTTCAATGCGCTTATCAAGGAGCGCAAAACAGCTACCAAGATGTAGCTTACTACAACTCACCGGTGTGTGAATCGACTAATACTCGATCCACCACCGGTTTTTATTTTAGTTTGGGGTTTTGGGGTCAGGTCGGACTTCGGACTTTTTAACAATTATATTTGTCCCTGCTTATTCTACCAACAACCGCACGATCAAGCCCAAGATGCCTTGCAATCTCTGAAGATAAATAACCACAACGATATCTGGCAAATTTTATTATTGCAGCTCTTTCCTTTTTTGTTTGTACACCTTCAAACAACTCACCAAGGCTTGGCCTTCCTACTATTCTCTGTTCTCTAGGATGTTCTTTGAGTTTCTCAAAACCTTTAGTATGTTCTTCCCAAATCCAGTGAACAAATTGAGGGCTCCCAAGTAAAAATCCATTTTTAGTGTTAATGTGCGGATCATCAGCATTAGTTCCATCTTTGACGAACCGCCGATAATATTTTTGGGCTACTGTTTTCCCTTTTCCAAAGTAACCAAGCACCCAATCAGTATGCAACCAGTCAAATGTTTTTGTGTATCCTGCTGTCGACTTGTAACTGCTCCATCTCCATTGTTCTGGATGATTGACTAATCCTGCTCTTATTGGGTTGAGAACAATATATCTAGAAACTTCAAGTAAATATATTTCTTTTTCTATCAAATATGATTTGTATCTGCCCTGAAACAAATGACCAACAGTCTTATGTTTTGCATTAAACCATTGTGTGTAGTTACCATTGATATCACGCATGGCTTTTGATAGGTTTGCATCTGGAGTTTCGATTAACAGATGGTAGTGGTTCCCCATGAGACAGTAAGCATGACAGATAAGATTGTGCATTTCCACTGCATCTTCAATCCAATTCAAAAATTTCTGACGGTCTTTGTCGTCCTTGTATATATTTTTGTATGCATTACCACGGGAAACCACGTGATATAAAGCACCAGGATATTCAATTCTAATAGGTCTTGCCATATATAAAATACTAAAAAGTCCGAAGTCCGACCTGACCCCATATTGCCTAAAACTCAATCTGAAAAAATTTCCGAGCATTCTCGTTTGTAATTCTGATAACCTCATCAACTGGCATTTTCTTGAGCTCTGCTAATTTTTGCCCAACATATTCAACCATCCATGGTTCACAGCGTTTACCGCGATACGGATCAGGTGCTAGATATGGAGCATCAGTCTCAATCATCAACCTCTCGATCGGAAGATCGCGTACCAACCTCTGTAAAGACGACAGCCCTTCTTTATCGCGATCATCTTTTCGCGCCTTGAAAGTCAAAATCCCTGTAACAGAAATCATGAATCCTAAGTTTAAAAAATTTTCAGCTTCATTTTGAGTGCCTGTAAAACAATGCGCAACACCTCGTTTTTGCAATTTATCTTCATTTATAAATTCTTTGATATTTTCTAATGTGTCTTCATGCGCATCTCTTGAGTGAAGAATGATTGGAAGATTCATTTCATCTGCTAATTTTAATTGCGCACGAAATGCCTGCTTTTGTAATTCAATTACAGATTCCCTATCTTTTCCATTTTCAGGAAGCGATGAATAATCCAAACCACATTCCCCTACCCCAACACATTTTTGATTTTCACATAAAGCTTTGTATACTTCAAAACTGAAAACTTCTGCCCGAGATTTTATATTCTGCTTTTCCGGAATCTCTTCATCGTCCCAAAACGTATGCTCATAAGTATGATGCGGGTGCAAACCAACAGTTGCCCAAATCCCTTCATGATTCTGTGCAACCTCAACAGCAGCACGACTGGTATCAATTTGCGTGCCAACTGTAATCATAACGATCCCTTTTTCAAGGGATCGTTTTATTACTTCGTTCATGTCATTTTTATACGCATTGAAATGAATATGACAATGTGTATCAATACCAGCCATAATTTTTTACAAATTCAAGTAGCCTTTTAGAGCGTCTAATTGTTCAAGGTTTGACAAATCCTTTAGTCTGTCCAGCCCTTCTATAGTTAGATTCTTAATTACTTCAATATCTTTAACTTTATCAATACCTTCCTGGACCATTCCCTTAAGTTCATCTGTTCCACCTAATTGATTTAATAATTGAAAGTCCTGAGGGATAAGAAACTTTAAGTAGCCAAAAATCGATAATAACTGTTGAGCAAGTGGAGCATTAGTGATTGCTTCTTGAATTGATGCGATCCCAATATATGTAGATGCAAAATATAGTACTGCTCCTAACACAACAACACCCTCAAGAATACCAAAAATAAAACCAATTAATTTATTCAATGCTTTGCCAAATGGAACTAAGTGGAATATTTTTTCTATAAAATAAAACAAGAGCCCAACAAGCCTTGATATGATAATAAAAAGAACTGCAAAAACTGCAATCTTTGCAAACGTACTTGTACCAAGCAATCCCCCAAACATATCAAAAATCGGATCAATGATACGAAGAGAAATCACAACTCCTAAAATGGCACCGATTAAGCTACCTAATGTGTGGATAAACCCAAACATCAAGCCTATTATCGCAAAAACGATAATTATTGCTATTAAAATAGCATTTAGTGTGATCATAATTTATTAAATCAATCTTTACGCGGGAAAAGCGGTTCTCCCTTTGATATTATACCATTATTTGGCATTTTTCCCCAGCCAATTGATTCCTCAAGTGGTCTTTTCAACACATCCTCAAAATCAAGCCCGAGTTGCACAAAAATCTGCTCTGACTTTTCAGGCATGAAAGGATAAAGAAAAACAGCGATATTGCGCAATGAATCAAGCAAAAAATACATGACGTGCTCAAGTTCGTTTTTGTCCGTTTTTGCAAGCTCCCAGGGCTTTGTATCTTCAATAAATTTATTTGCTTCACGGATGCGCGACCATACAAGATCCAATGCTTCATGAATTCTCAAATCATTCATAGCAGACATATATTCACCTAAAATGTCACTTTCCTTTGCTTGATGTCGCTCTGGGACTTTTCCTTCAAAATATTTTTCTGTCATTGATAATACTCTGTGCAACAAATTTCCAAGATCGTTTGCCAAGTCAGCAGAATACCTATTATCAAACTTTCCCCAACCTATATCACCATCACTACCAAATGTAGTTGCGCTCATAAGCAAATATCGCGTTGCATCAACTCCGTATTTTTCTATCAAAGCACTTGGAGAAATAACATTGCCAACGGATTTGCTCATCTTTTGCCCATCAACCATAAAAAATCCATGAACAAAAAGTTTATTAGGTAAAGTTAAACCAAGACCAAGCAACATTGCAGGCCAGATTGTTGCATGTACGCGAATGATATCTTTGCTCATGAGTTGAACCTGTGCTGGCCACATCTCAGGCACTTGATTATCCCCTTGCCAGCCAATACCTGTCAGATAGTTTAGGAGCGCATCAGGCCACACATATGCCACATGCTCCTGATCCCATGGAATCGGAATCCCCCACTTCAAATTTTTTCTTGAAAAAGAAATATCATTTAAGCCTTGTTCAAAAAATGAAAGCACTTCCCTTTTCTTTTCAACTGGCCTGATCTCAAGTTCATCTGATTCAATTTTTGCTTTAAGCTCATCAGCAAATTCAGAAAGTTTGAACATATAACTTTCCTCGCTCATTTCAATTGGCTCTTTTTGATGATCAGGACATTTACCTTCAACCAAGTCTTTGTCAGTCTTATATTGTTCGCACCCAACACAATACAGTCCTTTATGCTCGCCTTTATAAATAAAACCTTTATCATAAAGAGTTTGAAGAGCTTTTGTAACTGCAGCTTTATGAGCAGGACTTGTTGTGCGAATAAAAAAATCATTTGAAATATTTGCCGTGTCCCATGCCATTTCAAACTTTGCAGACATTTCATCAGCATAAACTTGTGGATCCATATTGCGCTCAATTGCTTTTTCTTCATTCTTTTCTCCGTGCTCATCGGTTCCAGTTAAAAAGAAAGTCTCATCGCCTTTCATACGATGATAACGCGCAAGCACATCAGCAGCAACAGTTGTATACATGTGGCCAATGTGCGGTTCTGCATTAATGTAATAAATAGGAGTTACAATATAAAATTTTGGCATAATTTAATAATCTCTAATTACTAATATCTAATTTCTAAACAATTTCTAATGCTCAAAATTCAAATGTCCTAAACCTTGGTTTTGGATTTTGATATTGTTTAGGGTTTAGTATTTTTTATTACTACCACAAACTCACCTTTTATACTACTCGCATTGAGCTGTTGTGTCACCTCATGGGCTGTGCCTCGATAAATTGTTTCATACATTTTTGTCAACTCGCGACAAACAACCAATTGCCGGTCTGGGAGAATTTTCCCAATAGCTTCAAGCGCTTTTAAAATTCTATAAGTGCTTTCGTAAAAAACAATTGTTTTATCAATCTGTGCAAGCTCTTCAAACCATTTGTTTCTTCCTTTTTTATTTGGTGGAAAACCCAAAAACACGAATTTATCTGCTGGGAATCCACTTGCTGACAATGCTGTCACAGCAGCGCAAGGGCCTGGGATTGGAGTAATTTTGATCTGATTATCTGCACTATTCTCATAGGCATCCCCTTCCCCCCCCTTAATAAGGGGGGGCATCGAGATAATAGCCTCAACAAGTCTGCCACCTGGATCAGAAATCCCTGGTGTGCCTGCATCAGTCACAAGCGCGATGTTTTTTCCTTCTTTTAATTTTTCTAAAATCCCATCAGTAACTTTTGCAAGTGAATGTTGATGATATGAAATCAATGGTTTGCTGATTTCAAAACGAGCCAAAAGTTTGCTTGTCACACGAGTGTCTTCGCACGCAATAAAATCCACACTCCTGAACGTTTCAACAGCACGACTGCTTATATCCCCCAAATTACCAATTGGAGTTGCAACAATATATAACATAATTATTTTATTTTAGTTTTTGGAAAAATTGCTGACCAGCAAAACCAAAATGCTGGTGTGTGAAACTCTGGAAATTCTTCAAAATCAAAATCCTGCGCTACAGCACCTTCATCAGTCCATGAACCAATAATTTTTTCTTTTGATCGCTTTCTTGCATCTTTGTGTGAAGTCAAAAACATAACATCATTGTTTTGATAATATGCACTGTAAGGATCAATTGAGTAATCCCGTTCTGCTCCTGTGCTTCTTGAAAGAACTGCACCAAGTGGATACTGTATTTTCCACTGCGCCCATGTCATAGTGCGCGCTGGATATTGTTCAAGTTTACGACCCTCAAGATCACCACTTATTGCCCTGCCTAACAACTGCGACCACAATGACCCAGTTTGTCTGTCATAAATAACTAAATTATTTTCCAATAACTTTTCACTTGTGCCAAAATCAACAATTTCATTATTTACATATCTTTCAAAAACCATACCAGAAAAACACAAAGGACTAAATGTTATCACAAGCGATTTGCCATAAAATGTATCATTCACAATTTCATGCCATGCCAAAATTTGAAATGGATAGAATCTGTGTGTTGAACCAACTGAAACATCTAATCCATATCCGTCTTCAGCTAAATACTGATCAGCTTGCCATACATTTTCAAAAACAGGATTATCAATAGAGGGCATTGAATCTTTCCCAACATTTGATAAAGATAATTTTGAAACAATGCTACTTGTTTCTGTCTGCGTGACAGTATCTTTTGTTGGTGAAATTCTATAATACCAATATTGCCCATACCAAAAAACTAAAATGATAATAATTAACAAAATAATTGACCATCTTCTCTGTAATCCAAACATATCCACAGGTTGACTGTGTTAATACTAATGACTATTATTAATCTATCATATCGTGAAATTGATGTTTTCTCAATGGCAAGCAATATGTGTCATTTTGAATGCTTTCTTAATTAAAAACAAAAGTAAAGAAATATGGCAATAGAACCAAAATCTCTGCCTTTTGATAAAGAGCTCGTTGGTATATCAAAACAAACTATTGATGCTCATTACGAAAAACTATATAAGGGATATGTGAACAAACGCAATGAGATTGGCCCAATGCTTGGGCAAACCTTCCTTGATCAAAGCACTAGTGAGCTTGATCGCGCAAACCAAACATATTCGCATCTGCGTGCCTTGCGCAAGGCAGAAACTTTTGCAATGAATGGAACTTTTTTGCATGAGCGATACTTTGAATGTCTTGGTGGAAATGGAGAACCAGCAGGCGAACTTGTTGATGCTCTAGCAAAAAAATTCGGTAGTTTAGAAACTTTCATTAAATACTTTAGTGCATCTGCAATGGCAATGCGCGGTTGGGCTGTACTTGCATGGAATACATTTGAGGGCAAAATAAATGTAATTGGATGCGACTCTCATGATAGCGGTGCTGTGTGGGGTTTTATTCCAATCATTGTGCTTGATGTATATGAACATGCATATTTCATTGATTATGGAACTGACCGGAAATCCTACATTGAAGCATTTTGGAACAACTTTAATTGGGAAAAAGCAAATTCAATTTATAATCAAGTTAAAGAAATTAAAATCATTTAATATGAAAAATGAAAATTGTTGTGGTAAGGGTTGTTGCGAACCTAAGTGCTGTGAAACACCTTGCAGTGAAAATGATTGCTGTCAGAATGCAAAAGTTGGCGAACCTATTCCTAGCTTTAATGATGAGACAGTACAGAATCTGCCAAAAAATCTCCAATAATGAGATTTTGTTTACATTCATAAGAATAAATGATAAATTATTTATATCAATAAATAAAAAATATGAATGAAAGATATAGACCAGGACAACCTGAGGACTTCAAATTTAAACCTAATCCAGATTTTCAAAAATCACAATCTGGTGATAAGGTCGTGGATTTTAATTATGATGATCAAACTAATAAAGATGAATCTAATCCGCACGCTATCACTGAACCTATTAATCTTAATGAGTTGGATGCTCAGCCAAATGCAGTTACAGAGCCTGTTAAGATTGACAAAAAAGAAATTGACAAGGGTCGTTTGTTAACAGAGGAAGAATTCATGGATCAAATAACACCTGATCTAAACTCTAGGCTCAAATCTCTAAATATTGGAGCAAATATTTTAAGAGGAAAAGAAAAAGAATTTTACCTTTTGGCAGAAAGCCAAATTGGTGATAAATATTCACCATCAGAAAAACTTAAAATCTTAGAAAAGAATAAAGGCACAGCCATGGAGCTTTTATATAAGGTTTACAAAGATTTATATGAAAGGAACTGGGCAAGGGCAAGAAAGACAATTGAACCTTTATACTTTAAGGCAAAAGAATATTTTGAATATAACAAAGAAAGTATGGGTAGTATGCGTCTCAGTATTGACGAAGCGTTGGGCATAATGGAAAGTACGCTTGTTGAACAAACTCCTGAAGAACTTAAAGAGGCTTCTGATAAAATGTACAGACAGGAAGAACGAAATGACCAAGCGCACGGTTCTAAAAATGCTGCATAAACTCAATTAAAAAAACCGAGTGTTACAAACTCGGTTTTTTGTTTGAGTAAATAGGACCTATTTAGAAATCAAGAACTCAAGCAATGTGCGCACCCCATGTCCTGTTGCACCTCTTTTTGTGTACTGATTTAACGGCTTTTCTGCAAATGCTGGTCCACCAATATCAAGATGCACCCATGGCATTTTATCAACAAATTCTTCAAGCAAAAGCCCTGCTGTCAAAGCTCCGCCATATCTATCACCCATATTCTTATAATCAGCTACCTCTGACTTAATTTGAGCCTTATAGCGCTTTTCCAAAGGCAATTCCCACATTTTCTCGCCTGCTTTAAATGCTGAATCTAGTATTTGTTTTGTTAATTTTTTATTATTGCTCATAAGCCCAGATACTTCTTCCCCAAGAGCAACCATACATGCCCCTGTCAAAGTTGCTATATCAATAATTGCATCTGGTTTTTGTTTGCAAGCATAAACTAATGAATCTGCAAGAACTACACGGCCCTCTGCGTCTGTGTTCAAAATCTCAATTGTCTTTTTATTCATTAATGTTAAAACATCTCCAGGACGAACTGCTTTACCAGAAGGCATATTCTCACAAGCTGCAAAAATTCCATGCACTTCAACAGCTGGAGCCAGATCTTTGATAACACTAAACGCACCCAGTACTGAAGCAGCCCCTGCCATGTCTATTTTCATGTTTACCATGAAATCATTTGGTTTTAAAGAAAGCCCTCCTGAATCAAAAGTTATTGCTTTGCCTACCAAAGCAATTTTTTTCTTGGTTTTAATTTTTGGCTTATAAATCATGTGCACTAAAAATGGCTCATGATCGGAACCATGTGCAACCCCAAGAACACCACCTGCCCCCATTTTCTTTAATTGAGTTTTATCATATGCTCGAACACTGATTTCAGTGTTACCTTTTGCAATTTCACGCGAAACTTTTACCAGTTCAGCAGGATGCATATGAAGCCCTGGTGTATTGACGAGATCTCGCGCAAATATTGTTCCTTTTGCATAAATCTCACCAAGCTCAATCCCAGCCTGAATACTGCGAATGCTCTTTGCGTCACTCAAAACAATTTCAAAAGTTTTTATTGAATTTTTTTCATGCTTTTTATATTTACCAAAAGTATAATCAGCCAAACGCGCACCTTCAACCATTGCTTTCGCGCAAAGCTTTGGATCCTTTTTCCCAATACCAAGACCATGCAACACTGACACAATTGATTTTGCCTTAACTGCTTTTGCACTATTTAATGCTGATGCTGAAGCGCATCTCATTGCTTCTTCATTCAATTCCTTTCTTTCTCCAAGACCAACAACAAAGACTCTTTTTGCGGGTATTAAACCATTTGTTCTAATTGACAAAACAGAACCCAACTTACCTTTAAAATGGTCTTCTTTTATTATTTTAGAAAGCAATCCTCCAAGTTCTTTATCAACTTGAGCACATGCTCCAGAAAGCTGATTTTCCTTATAAAAAAGATCAACGACGAGGGCGTCGCATTTCTTCTCTTGAATTTGTGCTTTTTTAACTGATATTTCCATAGCCAATTGAGTTTATCCGATTAATTTGAATTCGTAAAGAAAAGGAAGTGTAAAGACAAAAAATGCAATCAATGAGGCAACAAACAACCAGAAAATCCCATCTCTAAATCTACTACAGTCTTTCCCATGAAACCAAGCAATCCCTACCCAAAATGTAAAAACATACACAATTGCTAAACAAAGATATAGTCCAGAAACTGGCCCTAATTTTTCAGAGATAGAAAGTAAATTAAAAACAGGCTCAGATCTCTCAACAAACCAATTTGCAATCCAACAAGCATTTAGTGAAATTGACAAAGCTAATAATCCAGACAGAGCAACGCTTTCATGTATTCTGTTATGAAGTATACTCATATATTCAGATCATTGATTCTAAAGCAATTATTACAATTACTAAAAAGCTAATTAAAACTGAAGTAAGAACAAACCACCTATAATCTCGTGCATGCGCTTCACTTATTTTTTCACGATAAACAAAAAGAATAATCAAGCTTGTAAGAGTCATTGCCATTGGCAATTGAAACAGCAACCACCTGTGCGTAGCAAGTTTTTCTGATAGATCTCCTCCCATACCAAGCGCACGAATTGGCTCTCCAAGACTATAAAAATCAGCAATCACAATTCCAGTCATTGCAAGAAGTAATCCAACTTGAACAACCATTAAGGTCTTTGAATAATTTTTATGATCTTTAAGCTGAAACGCCAACACAACTGATGACCCAAACAAAACCAAAAGAGCACCAAAAAGCATTACACCTGGATCAATGATGTAATAAGCAATACTTGCGTCTGTACTAAGTAATGTTGCTTGCATGATAATATTATATCACATTCTGAGAGCGAAATCTGTATTTACAATTATTAACTGTTGATATATGGAAATCCAAACATCTGTGATTAAATCAATATTGTTGTATAATTAGTATTATCAAAGCGTGCTAGATTAAACAAGAAGTAATAATTTAATAAAAATATGCTGTCCCACATTATGACCACCTAGACCAAAATGTGAGACATATAAATTAATATGCAATACATGATAAAAAAAGCAAATGGTGAGCTGGTACCTTTTGATGAACAAAAGGTTATCAACTGCATTAAGCGCTTGGGGGTAACTGATGAAATGGTTACAACTGTGCTTGCTTCTGTTAAAAAACAGCTTAAACAAAATATGCAGACGCGTAATATTTACGCAATTGTTCAAAAAGAACTCAAACGCCAAGTGCCTTGGGCTGCAGCGCGGTACAATCTTCGCGATGCAATCCTTCGCTTTGGTCCAGCTGGATTCAATTTTGAAAAATATGTTGCTTCAATCCTAACTGCCTATGGCTACAAAACTGAGTTGCCAACAGAACTCAAAGGCGCTTGTATCACACATGAAGTAGATGTGACCGCAGAAAAAGAAGGGCGCACTGCTTTTATTGAAGCAAAATTCCGCCACGAATATTCAACACACATAAATGTTAAAGATGCACTTGCAACATGGGCGCGTTTTCTTGATCTTGTAGACGGCTCTAAAATCGACCTTTGCCCTCATTTTGATGAGGCATGGATTGTTACAAATGCTCGCTTCAGCAACCAAGTATTGCAATATGGTCACTGTAAGAACATGGTCCTAATAGGCTGGAATCACCCTCGTGAGCGTACTTTTGCCCAAATGGTGGATCATGAGGCTCTATACCCCATAACCGTTGTCCATGACTTAAAACGCAATGAGCTAGAAATCTTTGCAAAATCAAATATCATGCTATGTAAAGAAATGGTAAATATGGATAATAGCGAGCTTAAAAAAATCACAGGATTACCTTTAAAGCGCATTGAATATATTAGCAAAGTTTGCTCTACTATTGTCACAGGTTCAGATATGTGATATAAACTATGCATTAACATCAAAATATTTATGGGAACAAGAAAAGCCACAAATGAAAAGTTTGCAAAAAAGCGAATAAAGCAACTTGCAAATAACAGAAAAAAGAAAGCTATAAGGTTTGCAAAAGCTGCAACAAAAACATCTGCAAAATAAAAACACTCCCTCGCACAGGGGGTGTTTTATAATCCTAGAATTACACTACTACTTCACCCCTTTTTTTCAATTCTTCATTTCGTTTTTCAAGGTCCTTTTTCATCTGCTCCAATTGTCCACTGTTATATGTAACTTCACCTGATTTTGCCAGATCAATAGCACTTTCTAATCTGGATATCTCACTGATTAACTCCTCGCGCGACAATAAAGGCCCAGATTGTATTTCATCTTTGGACATTGTTGGTTCAGATGTTCTTGCTCCAAAACCAAACATTTCTGAAAATTTTCTCATAATAAATTGATAATTACTTATACTGAAAGATTACATTATGAAGAAATAAGGTGCAAACGGATCATACGCAACCTGAAGCTGTGGCTACCGAATTCGTCAAGATATGGGCGAGAGATGACAGGGCCGTCTCATGCAAACTTTCTGCCTGCTTATGCCAAAAAGCCCATGTAACCAAGATATAGACCCACAATTAACATCACAACTGAAGAAACCATCATTATTGAATTATTTTTGTCAATCATTTTAATCCAAAACTTTATTGAACCTGGGAAAACAAAAAGCAAAACACCTTTAATAAGCACAAGCCAACAAAATATTGTTACAACAATTCTCCAATCCCCTACCCACACATTATGAAACAACACAGCCATTGTACCCATTATCAGTGTCATGGCACCACCAAAAAGAATTAATGCACTATTTTGAGCCATTGATACTGCAGCGTTCTTGATTGCTTTAAAATTAACAAACATGCCAATTGATACAACAATCAAATATACACCAAGAAGTTTGGCAAGAAATATTGATACATCCATATAAATTGATTTTAATAATGAATTTCTAGACAAAACACCCCCAAGTGAGTTGGGGGTGTTTATCTATATCTTAATTTGAACCTGCTACACCTTCTGCAATTCCCATACGCGTCTTCATGCCAGATATATCCACTGTTTCTGCTGTACTTAAATCTGTGCCTTTAACATACCTTGAAAACGTTGTTGACTCAACATCGATTACATAGTCAGCCCAACTTGCTCCATACATTGCGATCGCAACTTCTTCGCTTGTAATCCATCGTAGAATGTATTTTGCTCCACCTTCTGGATCATACTCTACTGCGTACACCTTTGGATCACTTTGAATCTTTAGAAGTACAACGCCTGGTTTAGGAACCATAGGTCCGCCAAGTGGCAATGTTGCAAGTGTTGCATCAGATACCCATACTACATTATCCCATGCATTTGACCATGTGAAGTATGATGTACCGCCCCAGAATGGTCGGCGTGTCATGTCGCTTGAAATGTAGTAAATCGTTGGGTAAGAAAATCCACGAACATACCATCCATCTTCAACAGTAGAAATTGATTCTATTTCTCCAGTAGCTGGTGATGGGCCAGTTGTTCCAGAACTTGGAGCAACTCGTCGATTTTCACTGTCTCGCGTTATTCCTGCGCTTGTATCAGCTTGTGTAGCTGCTTCTTCTGCAGCTGCTGCTGCTGCTTCAGCATCTCCAGCTGCAACCACTGTATATGAAGTTGTTGAAGATGCAAGAAGTCCTTTTCCACTGTCATGAGCATATGCAAAAAGCATTACTGATCCTGAAAGTGTTGAAGGAACTGTCCATGAATACGCGTTGTTTTTGTTTAAGTTTGTTCCAATCAATGTCTTTGTGATTCCTCCATCTGTTGAATAACTTAACTCAACTGTTGAAGTTCCTGAACCACCCAAAGCCCATGATATGTCGTATGCTGTTCCAGCTGTTAATGTTGCCCCGCTGGTTGGGGATGATAAAGAAATCGTTGGGGTTGTTGATGCAGATCCACCTCCACCGCCTCCACCGCCTCCACCACCTCCACCAAGGGGACAAACCGTTGATGAAGGAGTAATGACAATCGTTCTTTCTGTCCCTGTTCCTGTAATTGTCAATATTGAGGAAGTACCTGATATTACACAGCTACCATATCCACCATTATTTGAAAAAGTGTATCTATCAGCTGATGTGAAAACGATTGTATCACTTGTACTTGTAATAACAACAGTAAATGCGCTGCCATCTAATGAAACAGAATCCGCTTCTGAACCTGTACTAATAACTATGCTCATAGAGTTGGCAAGAGTCATTGTAGTGGCTGTTGAAAAGACAGCATCGCCTGCGTTTGCGATAGAGGGAAGGACCAAGGCCGCTGCCAGGGCGCACATTAGTGCGCCCGTCAGCGTTGCCTTAACACTCCGACAAACCCCCCACGATCCTATGTTTTTTTCTAAGTAAGACATGTTGATCGAGGTTAATTATTTGAATTATGAGGGGGTTGTTAATTAAGGACCGCCTGTACATGTAATTGAACCACCTGATAGACCTGCGCCTGAAACAAACCAATCAGCACCATTTGAACGCAGTTCAACCCAATCACCTTCAGTCTCTGCACCAAATGCAAAAGTAATTGTATCTTCGTCAGCACAAGGTACCATTGTGCTATTTGCATCAATAATTCCGTTTATGATGTTAGATGAACCAGTTGTTACAATTACAACATCAGTAGTGGTCCATTTTTCATTAACAACGAAACGGTAAACTAATCCATCTGCTGGCGCAGGAAGTGTGTATGTATCAGCATCATTAGCAGTATTTGTTATGTAGTATGTACTTCCAGTTTCAGCTACTGTAATTGCGGCTGTTGCATCATAAACTGTTGTAAGCTCATAGTAAGCAAGACTTCCTGACAAAGTTGTGTTTCCTGTGGCTGCAAGAGTTGTGAATGTTGCTGCGCCTGGTGTTGCACCTCCGATTGTAACCGCATCAGCTGTACCACCATTAATATCTACTGTTGTTACAGTACCAAGGTCTGTCCATGTACCTGTTAGAGCACCACCGCCTGTAGCATTCAATGTTGTGAATGTGGCTGCTGCTGGTGTTGTTCCTCCAATAACACCGTCAAAAGTTGTAACTGCAAATGTAATTGTATCTGGATCACTTCCTGTAATAGTTACATTTGCTCCGTCAACAAGAAGTAATGTATCACTTGATCCATCAGCTTCAGCAGTTGTACCATTTGAAGGGTCAATGTTTTGGAAAATAGCACCTACATCTGAAGTAAGAGCGACTGTTCCAGTGCTATCAGGGAATGTGATTATATTATCACCAGTTGGGTCCGTAATTGTAAATACAGTTTCATTTGCATTATCAGTAGCACCCTCAAAAATCAATGCATATGTCTGTGCGGTTACATTTCTAATTTCAGCATTTATAGTTAAATCATCTGTTGCAGCGCTTCCAATTACTGTGTCCCCATTTGCAGTCAATGTTCCTGAAAGTGTTGCTGCTGCCATTGTTGTTGCACCTGTAACATCGAGTGTTGTACCAACGGTTAAAGCACCTGTTACACCTGCGCTATTAAGAGTTGCTGCTCCACTTGATGACAATGTTGTAAATGCACCAGCTGCAGGAGTTGCTCCTCCAATTGCAGCAGCATCAATGGTTCCACCGTTAATATCTACTGTTGTAACAGTTCCAAGGTCTGTCCATGTGCCTGTAAGTGCACCGCCGCCTGATGCTGTAAGAGCACCTGTTGCACCAAGTGTTGTAAATGCACCTGTCAAAGGTGTTGTTAAACCAATCGCTGTATTGTCTATTGTACCAGCATTAATATCAGCTGTTGTTGCTACAAGGCTTGCAAGTGTTGCTACTCCTGTAACACCTAGAGTTCCACCTACTGTTGCGTTTGTAGTTACAGCAAGTGTGCTTCCTGCTGTTACAGCACCTGTGAGTGTAGAAGTGCTTGTTACCGCCAAGGTGCCTTCTGTCACTATGTTTGCGCTGATCGTTGTTGCTGCCAGCGCGTTACCAGCAAAAGCGAAGATCGTCAACGACGCGATTGATATCGCGACGATCCACATTTCTGCTGTTCGTCGAAGTGTTTGTTGCATAATATAAATATGAATTAAAAGAAATTATTAAATTAATTAAAGTGTTAACCTCGTTAACTTGATTCAATTATAGCAAATTCTAAGGATTTTGTACGCAATTATTATGTGGATAAGTAAATGCTAAGTAATCCACAGAAAAATTGACAGAAAAAATTTTTAGTAAGGAAAAAAACTTGACTAAAACCTTTATTTTCCTTAATGTTTAAGCACATATTCTTTATGAAAGAAAAAAATACAAAAAAAATTGCACTTGTTGGCGAAGGCGGAGGAACCCGTAATTCCTTTGCTTCAGGCGTTATGATTGGCACAGAAATTTTTCCTGAAAAGTTTTCCACATGTTTTGGTGTGTCTTCAGCATTCGGAAATTTTGCATATTTTGTAAGTTGCCAAAGAGAATTTGCCCTGTCTCTTTGGACAAGCGAGCTGACTTCGCGAGATGTTTTTTCTTGGTCTAGACTTGCCAGTTTGAAGCGCCCAGCTGACATTGACCACTTGGTTGACAAAGCATGCGCATCACTGGATCGTAAAGCAGTTGTGAACTCAAAAACTCGGTTGGTCGGGGTTGTGGCTCGTCTTGTTGATGGCCAGACTCTTTATGTTGATGCCACTGAAAAAAACATTGACAGCTTATTCAAAGCAACATGCGCTCTACCTATTCTTGCCAAACCTATTAAGTTCGCAAACGGATTTTGCGTTGATGGAGGGCTTACTGATCCTCTGCCTGTTGTTGAAGCATATAGGCAAGGGTTTAGAAAAATGCTTGTTATTAGAAACAAGCATTATGTTGACCCATATGAAAAGTTTGATACTCCAATTGTAAAGATACTCAGAAGAAGCCCGCAATACGCAAAGGCAATTAAACAAAGAATCGAAAAACACGCAAAAACCCTTGCTTTTCTTAAAAACCCACCAAATGATCTTGAAATGCTGATAATTGCTCCACAAACAGAACTCCCTTGCGGAAGATTTGATAAATCAGTTGAAAAAGTCACAAAAGCCTTTGAAATTGGGGTTGAACAAGGCAAGCAGATGAAAGAGCAGGTAGATTTGTTTCTTTCTAATTAATGAAAATTGAACAATATCAACCTAAAACCCGCTAATTTACGCGGGTTTTTTAATGTTATTCTTGTCCGCCTGAGGGGTTCTCGGTACTGCCTTAATGTTAATTGAGGTTCCCGGTCTTGTCTAAAAGTCCATAAAGACCGGGAACCATAACGTGCGCACGAAACACCGGACGCCATAAATGGCAATCACCGGACGCCATAAATGGCAATCACCGGACGCCATAAATGGCAATCACCGGACGCCATAAATGGCGTCCCTACTTAGGCGTTCTTTTTGGCCATGTCTCCTATTGCCTCAAATGCTCGCAAAACCTCCAAAGGAATTGCAAAAACTACTGTATTTGATTGGTCAGAGCTTAAATCATTCAAAGTATTCAAAGTACGCAAATGTAAAGCACCGTTTGACTCTGAAAGCATCTTGGCAGCTTTACTGAGATTTGTAGCAGCTTGCACTTCCCCCTCAGCTTTAATAACCACAGCACGACGCTCGCGTTCTGCCTCTGCCTGCTTTCCAATCACGCGCTTCATATCCTCTGGCAACAAAACGTCTTTTAACTCAACATTATCAACTTGAATACCCCATGGGTCTGTAAGTTTATCTACAATCTCCTTAATTTTTGCACTTGCAGCCTCTCGTTCTCCCAAAAGCTCATCAAGTGTAAGCTCTCCAACAACATTTCGCATTGTTGTTTGAGCAAGCTGGCTAACAGCATATCTGAAGTTTTCAACTTCAATTACAGCTTTTGATGCATCTTTTACCTTGTAATAAATAACAGCATTGATTTGTGTTGAGATATTATCGCGAGTAATTGCCTCTTGATTTGGTACATCCACTGCTTTAACGCGAATATCCACCTTTACCATTGACTCAATGATAGGAAGAATAATGCGCCAGCCTGGGTTCTTAATCCCAACAAATTTACCGAGTCTAAATTTGACTCCTCTTTGATATTGATTGACCTGACGAATGGAAATCAACAAAATAACAATGATTATTGGTATTATGACTCCAAAGTATGAATCCATATTTATATATTATTAAATTAATCCAAGTAAATACCTTGGCTTATATTTAGTTTATCACAAACACTCAAAACAAAGTCAACAGTGCCTGTGTGTAACCTTTTGACACATCAAGCTCTCGCACCTACAATGCACTCATCCGACTCCTCAAATCAAATGGGAGGTGTTTGTGAAAGGTCCTTTTAATCGACATGGTGGATTAACTCTGGTACCAACTCCTTGGTTTTTGCAGCAAGCACAGACAGTTCAAAAAATCTTGTCTGACCCAGATTCATTCACAAAAGAATTCCACACAGATGTGGACATTGTAGAGCCGTATTATGGCGGATATGCAAGTGGAGAACCCAACCTGGAAATGACCAAAGAACATGTTGGTGGCCATGACGTAATGGTTATTACAAGTGGACCTGGTGATTACAAAATGCAAGGACAGTTGTACCAAACACTGGATTACCTTGCAGGGCACCGTGCAGCACGCATAAGTGTTGTAACTTCCTACTTCCCTTGCGGGCGCACTGACAAAGATGAAGGTGGAAAAAAATTCGCTGCTCCGCACTTTATTGTGCGCATGATGCAAACCGCTGCCAATGGCAAGCTGGACCGCATCATCAGCGTTGATCTTCACTCTGCCCAAGTTGTTGTTGCAGGAAATGCTGGGTTTGTCACATAAGTTTCCCTTCTAAGAAGACTTCTTGATCGCGTGATTGCGGACGCTCTACGCGAGCATCCAGACAAAAAGATCTTTCTTGTGTTTCCTGATGACAATGCAGCAAAACGCGCTGAAGGCCCACCTGACGATAACCCAGAAGACCCGAGTGGCGCCATTGCATTTGTTTCTCGCAAATACGATCTTGATATGCCCTTTGTGTACTGCACAAAGCGTCGCATTTCAAGCCGTTCCTCAAAAACCATGCAGGTTTTGGGCGACCCAGACCTGTTGGCGCAGATGCCAGGCAACATGGTTATTGAAGTTGATGACGAACTTGCCACTGGTGGAACGCTTGACGCATCATGCAAAATACTCAAGGAAAAATTTGGGGCAGCGGTTGCATGGTCAATTGTTACCCACCCTGTTCTTTGCGGGTCATCGCATGAATTGCTCTCTGGTGCAAATTGTGCCATTGATCGAGTGTACTGCTCTGACACCATACCGTTTGAGCATCGTCCAGAGTTTTATCCGATGATTGAATCTGGATTTTTGCGAGTTGATTCCTGGCTGGACGACTTAGCAAAAATCTGCTACTTCAACCACTGGAATGAAAACATCCGCGAACTTCGCTAAACTCAAACCGCCCCTCTCTGGCGGTTTTTTTATGGGGTTATGGGGTCAGGTCTGACTACGGACTTTTTTATACTATTAACATTAAAAGTCCGTAGTCAGGCCTGACCCCAATATTTACCAATATTTAAATCTCCTCAACAACCGACTCAACAGCAAACGGATCAAGCGTCACAATTACATCAACCCCATACTGTGCATCATTGTACGCGTGTGTAATAACGAATTCTTTTTGCCCTTCCTCAGGCTCTGAATAAACCACATTACAAGATTCTGTTCCTATTGCCACTGGAGAATCTGAAAAATTATTATCAGCTGTTAATTGAATCAATACTTCGTTTAAGCATCCACTCACAATTGATCTGGCAATAAGTGCATTCTCTTGAGTCTTAATTGTTGAAAGAGATAGAATGCTCGATCGTGAAATCGCAACAAAAATAGAAAATATAGCAGCGCTTAACAACAAAACCGCAATAATTATTGCTGACCCAGATTGATTTTTCAAAACATTCATAATTCAATTGTATGAGGGCTAAGTGAAATCGTTAAATCTCCTTCAAATTTTGCTGAATCAAATACGCGTTTTGAATTCTTTGGCTCAAGAGCAAATTCAAATTTTAAGCCAGTTAATTCATCACTTGTATTTATTATTCGTTCAATTCGCCACTTTGTAACTCTTATATTATTATCCGTAAACCAAAATGATGGATCTGAACCTCTTGTAAACCTTAATCGCGCTGGACTTCCGCTTGTATCAATCGTAACTGTATTGTCATCTGCATCAATAAAAATAAGGCTTCCTAAATCATTGGCAAAATAAGAAGCTGATGAATTGATTTGCTTTGCTTCAACTATTTCATGTCGCAGTTGCGCCTCAAGAAGCCCAGCTGATTGTTCAATCTGTGCTCTAGCTGCATAAATCCCCTGTCTTTCATTTACAAAAAACATGGTTGCAACAATAACAGGCAATAATAAAGCTAATATTGCTATATAGATCAAGATTTCAATCATTGTAATTCCGCGCCTGTCCATATTAATATTAATAAGAAGGTATAAATGGATCAGTAGTTACACTTGAACCATCTGAAAAAATTAATTGCATTGTTAGTGTTGAACCAGTCATGTTTTGTCTAAATTGTGTTTTATTCATTTCTCTTGAATCACCATCACCACTCAAGAACACATCAACAATATCAAGTTCTGTACCTGATGGCTGATCGCCAAGTGGAGTACCAGGACCACTTGATGACCAAACCTTACTTTCTCCCAATAACATCTGCACAATTTCATTGTCATAATCCCAAGTGAGCATAATTTTATCAATTGTAATACCAACGCTTGTATAATTTGTTATATACACTTGTCGAAGTTGTTTCCCTCCTGACCATACTGCTTGGGAAATGTCTATTGTCACGCGCGCAGCCTCTGTTGGTAAAAAACATGATCCTTGAGGATTTTCCCAACGAGTTATATATCGAGAGGATGAAAACTCTTTTGGTCGCATCCCAACATCGCTCCATGCAACTGTTGCAACAATTTTCTTTGTATCCTCATCAACTGTGCCCCCGCTTTCTACAATCTGGCATGAAGAATCTCTTTGCACTTGTTCAACATCAATAGCTCTAGTCATTCTGTCTGTGACTTGCTCTGGTCCACCTTCTACGATAAGCCACTTGTTCATACTAAAAATCAAAGCGCCATCCTCTATTATTTCAATATCATTAAAATCCATTGTGTTTATTGCCTCAATCCCCTCCTCTGCAACCCAAAGCGCACGCTGATTATCCAAAATCCATCCGCTTGTATAATAAGATGGATAAATCAAAACAACCAAAGACCCAGCAATAATAGACATGAGCCCAAGGGCTATGATGACTTCAATCATTGATGCGCCTATTTTTTTCATAAAGTTTCTAGAATAGGAATACCAGATTTTGATATTTCTAATAATTCCTGTTTGTTCATATATTCAAGAATAATTGAACCATATTGAGAAGTGTCTCCAGACAATGATGAAAACACTATTTCATGATCATCTCCTGAGGATGGGATAGCGCCTGATAGCGACACGTTTACAAATTTCACATCCTCACTAAACAAGACACTCAAATCATAATCTGGATTCCTTGTTGCATAGCTATCTCCTGAGAAAATAATCACTTCGCTCGCTTTTCTGGAAACATCATCATATGGAATATAAACTCCCCATGCACTTCCATGCTGAGCACTGCGTGCATTTCTCCCAGCATATCCCATCATGTGATGCAAATCCTGAATACGTGATTGTGAAATCATGGTTCTGATTAAAGAAGTACCGCTCCAACCTAAAGTAAAAATAATGAGCGAAATGCCCAATACAATAATTAGTTCTATTGCAGTGAAACCTTTATTATTCACACAAATTATTTTATATCGGTAGCCGCAGGCTTTTCCGCCTCAGCCAGAGGCTGATGGGCCTTTGGCTCAAAAGGCGGATCAGCCTATGGCTGAAGCCTGCGTTCAATTGATGCGGGGACTAAGGCCTGTGGCTACCGTATCTAGTGTTTAATTATCAGCAAATCCATTTCTAGTATCCACTCAACACTGAATACATTGGCGTAATGATAGAAAGTGCAAGCACCATAACAATAACACCAATGCAAACAATAAGCATTGGTTCAAAAAGATTAGACAAATACTTTGTCATTGACTTTATTTCAAGCTCGTAAAAATCAGCAAGATACAAAAACATTTTATCAAGTGTTCCTGACTCCTCGCCTACTGCAATCAAGCGCCGTGCAATTGGAGGCATTAATTTCTGATGCCTTGCAAAAGACTGTGCAAGGCCTTTGCCTTGATCAACATCTTTACTAGCCTGATTAATCAATTTTTTATAATAATAATTTTTTAGAATCGGAGCAGTAATGGTTATGACCTCCCCCATTGGAACACCACTTTTTAAAAGAGTGCCCATCATTCTTGTTATACGTGCCAAATTTAGATTCTTAATAAAACTTCCAACAATTGGAGTTCTAAGCAAAACCCAGTGAGAAACTTTTTTTACAGGTGTAAAACGAAGAATAATAAGAGCTGTAATAATTATGATTAATGATAAAAGAATAATCTCTCTGCCATAATTTGAAATAAAAACAGAAAACCAAAGAACAAAACGCGTTGACCAAGGAAGTTCAACATCAAGCGATCTAAACATGTTCGTAA
>JBDRLV010000033.1:0-3308 GCA_043812755.1 Patescibacteria group bacterium
TGGAACAAACGTCTTGGCACTGTATACAATCGCGGACTAAGTGAAGGATTCTATCGGGGTCGCGCTTGGCAACACTGGAGCGGGCTTCATGGCTCAAAAGCAACACAGCACCGTGAATTCGTTGGAATTGTTAAGCACTTCTATCCAAAAATCTCAGTTACTGAGATCCTTGTACAAGCAAGCGAACTTGATACAGGCCAGAGTTGCATTATCACAGGCCCAACAACTGGCATTGTACGATTTGAAGCAAAAAACATCCTGCTTGATGAGAAGCCGGTATTAAAAGCAAAACAAGGTGATTTGATTACGCTGGTTATTCCCAAGACAGTTCGGAAAAATGATAAGTTGTTTAAGATTGTAGAAACAAAAGGACAGAGAAACTGAGAAATTAAAACATAATTACTACTGTCATTGCGATCCCTGTGTAAACGAAGGGTGAAGCAATCTTCTTGATTGAGTAGATTGCTTCGTCGCCTCACTTGGTTCAGCTCCTCACAATGACAATCTTATTAATTCTCAATCACCAAAATCTAATAAAACAAACATATGAACTGTGAACTTTGCAACATACTTTCAAACGAACAATTTCGTATTGTCTTTGAAAATGAACATGCATTTGTGGTTGTAATTCTTGAACCAATCAAAGATGGACACTTAATGGTCATGCCAAAACGCCATGCAGAAGAATTATCTGATTTAACACCAGAGGAAGCACAATCGTTTCTTATGGCTGCAGATAATTGCCTACATGGATTAGAAAATTATCAAAAAGAATCAACTCTGTTTACAGTTAATGGAAAGAAAAATCGCTCGCAAAAACATTTACATGCTCATGTGGTTCCAAGTCGCCATGCAATCCGTGAATTATTTGCGCTTGCTGAAGGCACACCAGAGCGACAACGCGCAAATGATAAAGAACTCCAAAAGATGGCAGATGATCTGCGGCCATTCATTTCGTAAAAAATTTTATCCAATCCACGGCTAACGGCCGTGGATTTATTTTATTCAAACATATACAAAAATATGATTTCTATAATTGACAAAACATCTGAAGATTGATAACGTCTTTCCTTGAGTACGCAAAAGGAGGAAGCCATGCAAATGATTGCGCCGTACTTGATTGCGGCCTTCATGGCTGCCTTTACGTTCTTTTACCTGCGTCAATTGTTCTCCAAAAAATCATCTCCAACACTTTCCATGTTTGTGATTTTTTCAACAGGCACACTGCTAAGCTTGCTTACATATCTGAGCACACCAAACACATCATTGGTTGCGGGCGCGCTAAATGCAACAGACTTCTTGAGTGTTCTGACAGTTGCTGTGTGCATCTACATTCGCAGCCCAGATAAAAAACTGGTCTTTCAATCGTTTGAAAAAAAATACTTACTTGCGACCGCAGGAATCGTTGCGTACTGGGCTGTCACAGGCGAAGCCCTGATTGCGAATGTTCTCATTCAAATCATCATTGCTCTGGGCTATCCACCAACAATTGAAAAACTCTGGAAAGCAAAGCGAAACACAGAACCATTTGCAGGCTGGATATGTGTAGTATGCGCTAATATCACATCACTCATTCCTGCTCTTGAGCGACGCGATGGACTTGCTACACTTTACGCAACGCGTTCACTTACACTCACTCTTCTGATGCTTTCTATCATGCTCTTTTGGAGCGTAAAGACACGCAAAGCACTACAAACCACTCAGGAACTCTGAGGGTTTTTTATTTCTTTAAAAATCAAAAACCACTTGTATTTATTGACAAAACGCTGTTTGGCGCGTATGCTGTCCTTATTATGCAAGATATTATTCGAGAAGTCTCTCAATGGAACAACTATACGCTTTTGGATTCAGGAGACGGAGAAAAGTGTGAAAGTTTTGACGGGGTGATTGTAGTTCGCCCTGATCCTCTTGTAATTTGGGGGAAAAATGATCAAAAGAAATTTTGGTATAAGGCTGATTTGATTTTCACTCGCAGTGAAGAAAATGCTGGCTGGGAACACAAAAGTAAAATTGATAAAGATTGGAGTGTCTCTTATGAAGGCCTGAATTTTTTACTGCGCCCTACATGGTTTAAACATGTTGGACTTTTTCCAGAACAAGCAGCTAATTGGTCCTGGATGATGAATCATTTAAAAAAAGATGAGAGTGTTTTAAATTTATTTGCATACACTGGTGGTGCTTCACTTGCAGCAGCAAAAGTAGGCGCGACTGTTGTGCATGTGGACGCGAGTACTCCAGCAGTCAACTGGGCAAAAGAAAATGCACAACTGAGTGGATTAAATAAAGAGCCCATTCGTTGGATTGTGGATGATGTAAAAAAATTCGTTGGTCGTGAAATTCGCCGTGGCAATAAATATGATGCAATCATCATGGACCCTCCGCCATTTGGTCATGGTCCAAAAAATGAACTGTGGAAATTTGAAGATGATATGCCAACATTTTTGAATGATTGTGCAAAACTGATGAACCCTCAACACGGAATGCTAATTTTAAATTCCTATGCGCTTGGGTACCCTCTTCTTTCTTTAGAACAACTAGTACAAGAATTCGTACCTGCGCATGCTACGATTGAAACTGTAGAACTTGCTTTGCAAGAAAATACCAAACGAGGTTTCTTTTTACCAGCTGGAATAACCGTACGCGCTCTATGGTAAATGTTCTCTACGAAGACAATCACTGCATTGCTGTTTACAAACATCACGGAGTTCTTGCACAAGCTGACGATGAAGGCATAGACTCTTTATTTGAACAGGTCAAAGATTTTATTAAACGCCGAGATAATAAACCTGGAAATGTTTTTCTTGGACTAGTACATAGATTGGATCGCCCTGTTGGCGGTGTGATGGTGTATGCAAAAACAAGCAAAGGTGCAAGCAGACTTTCTGCATCCATGCGCGACCATGCGATAAAAAAAGAATACATCGCTGTTGTTGAGGGCTCGCCAAAAAAACAATCTGGCAGTGTGGAGCATTGGCTCTTGAAAGATCACGATAAAAATACTGTAAGTGCTGTGCGCGAATGCACTCCTGGAGCAAAGCTTGCAAACTTAGATTATCATGTAATCAAAAAAGTAAAACAAGGGACTCTTGTTGAAATAATCCCTCATACAGGTAGACCGCACCAAATTCGCGTTGCAATGAAATCACTTGGCTGCCCAATTGTAGGAGACACAAAATATGGAGCCAAACAATCACTTGGAAAAAACATTGCATTATTCGCCCGCTCAATGACATTCCCGCATCCAACCTTAAAAAAGAAAATCACTGTGAAAGCAGAACCAGAACTGGATGTATTTGAAAATCGCAAAA
>JBDRLV010000034.1:0-11057 GCA_043812755.1 Patescibacteria group bacterium
TAACTCAATCAGATTTTTTTAGGGCTGCTACACTTTGGGTTCAAAATGATCAAGGTGAAGTGCTTATCCAAAAACGTTCTGACAAGGTTCAGCATAATCCTGGAACCTATGGAAGTGCTGCTGGTGGTACAGTGGATGAGGGTGGGACATACGAAGAAACAGTTATTAGAGAATCAGAAGAGGAGATTGGACTCACAGGTATTCATCCGAAATTATCATTAAAGCGATTGTATAATGGCAATTGTTTTACACAATGGTTTGAAATAAAATTAAATATGGACATTACTGAGTTCACTCTTGATCCAGATGAAGTTGCTGAGCTAAAATGGTTTGAGTTGTCGCAATTACAAAAGATGGTCAAAGACAATTCAGATAATTTTATGCCCCATTTAATTGACAGAATCAATAATAGCGAATTATTTAATAATTTATAATATGAAAAGAGAACCTTCGGAGCCTCAAGGCTTAGATTTAACAAAAGAAAAAAAGGCTTTTGCAGCAATTGATACAGAGGCTCTCAAGAAGGAACTTGAAGAAGCAGGTGTTCCATGGATGTTTGTTGAAGCTTCTTTGGATTATATAAAAAATCCCCCAAACAGTGTTTGGGATTCATATGAGTATTATAAAGAGAAAGGCAAAGATATGGTTTTAGAAGTCTTAAAAGTTACAGTGGAAAGTCATATGAGATACTTTACGCCATCAGGTTGGATTGAACCTTTAAGGAGCCCTTTGGGACACATGGATGCAAAAGCAATTGAGATAACAGCAAAAGTAGCATTAAAAGCTTTTTATCCTGAGGAATAATATGGAGCGCTCTGTACAGGTGCTTTGCATGATCCATAAGCATCCTTATATTCTTTTAGGGATGAAGAAAAGGGGATTTGGTAAAGGAAGGTGGAATGGATTTGGGGGCAAGGTTAAAGAAGGTGAGACAGTCGATGACGCTGTTTGTCGCGAGCTTAAAGAAGAATCAGGTTTGGATGCTATACATTTACAAAAACATGGGATCATCGAGTTTGAATTTCCGCACGATGATTTTTTAATTGAAGGGCATATTTATCGGTGTGAGCACTATGAAGGTGAGTTGATTGAGAGCGATGAGATGATCCCAAAATGGTTTCATGTGAATGAACTTCCGTTTGAGAGTATGTGGCAAGATGACCAGCATTGGATAAATTATTTGCTTGATGAAAAGTTTTTTAAAGCAAGATTTGTTTTTGATGAAGGTGACAATATTCTTGAAAAGCATGTTGAGCTTGTAGATAGTTTGTGAAAAATTAAAACGGACCCATTCCTCAAGTGAGAAATAGATCCGTAAGTTGTGCAGCTGCCACAGTTTGTGACAGCTGTGTGCAAGTATGGCTAACCTGCACAGGAAAAGTACTTCTAATATAGCATAAAAATGGGCGGGAACTTTTGTTCTATGGCTAAGAACGCCAGCACCCTTGCGCATACAAAATGTACACGCCGTTTCTGCACGATGAGAAAAAAAGAGCTGATTGTTAATTGATGCTACTATTTATTACCAAGTAACAGACCATCATGAAAAAAGACTATCATAATTATACGATTTTGTCAAGTATGAATATGGGGTCAGTAGGAATATGGGGTCAGGTCTTGCTATGTGCAAAAAGTCATTAGCAAGACCTGACCCCAATTTGACCAATTTGATTAAACAAAAAAGCCAGAGTATCTGGCTTTGAGAAGTTGCCCCTGCAGCATGCAACCCAGGCATTTGGGAGGTACCACGAGCGACAGGTGATCGTAACTCAGTTAATCGTCGTGAGATCTGCGCATGCTGCAGGAGCTTTTATATTATAAGGATTTGATACGAACTTTGTCAACATGTCTGAAGTGACGAGGTATTGCATCAAAAACAAGAATCAGTTAAACTGTCCACATTCTTATGCAAACATGGAAAACGAAAAAGCGAGAAGTTAAAAAACCAAAGAAAACTTGGGCAATTCGAGTATTGGCTATTGTAATACTATTGGCTACTGCAGGGGTTGCTTATTTTGATTTTTGGTCAGTAAATGAGCCATTTAAACTAGGTCTTGATCTTCAAGGTGGAACGCATTTGGTTTATGAAGCAAATATGAGCGAAATACCAAGTGAGGATCGGATAAGTGCTCTTGAAGGAGTAAAAGACGTAATTGAGCGAAGAGTTAACTCATTTGGAGTGGCAGAGCCTGTAGTTCAAACAACAACAACTGGTGGCACTCACAGAATTATTATTGAGCTAGCAGGAATTTTGGATGTTAAAGAGGCAATAGCAAAAATAGGTGAAACACCTGTTCTTGAATTTAAAGAGCCAGAACCTGTGATTGAAAGAGATTTAACACAAGAAGAAAAAGATGAGTTAGTGCAACGACAAAGTGGAGATTATCAAACTGCAAATGAAGCTCTTGGTAAAGCGCGTAGTACAGAGGATTTTACAGCTCTTGTGAATGAGTACAGCATTGAAAAAGATCGAGTTCCAGATGGTCTTATTGAAGGTATAACAGAAACCACGCCTGGAGTTGAAAGTATAGTGGCTGAAATTAATAGATTAGGAACACGATCTGGTTCTATTCATTCAAAAATTATTGAAAATGAAGCAGGTTTAAACATCGTGAAGTTCAATGGGAAACAATCTTCAAATGAAATGTTGCTTTCGCATATTTTAATTTGTTTTGAAGGTAAAACAGGTTGTGCAAATCCAATTCCTGAAATTGATGCAAATCTTCAGATAAATAAAATAAAAGAAGAAGTTACGCCTGAAAATTTTGCACAGATTGCTTTTGAAAGATCCACTGACCAATCAGGTGAAGGAGGAGATCTTGGCTGGTTGTTAGCTGGCAAAACAGTTCCTTCATTTGAACTTGAAGCAATGAATACAAAAGTTGGTGAGATTTCAAATGTTGTTGAAACAGAATTTGGTTATCACATAATTTATAAGCGCGATGAACGACAAGTTGACACTTATAATCTTCAACGAATTTTAATGAAGTATTCTACGGAATTAGACATTGTACCTTATTCACCTTGGAAGAACACAGAGCTTTCTGGTAAATATTTGAAAAGAGCTGGTGTTGAATTTAATCAGACAAGTGGAACACCGATTGTAACCTTGAATTTTAATTCAGAAGGTGGAGATCTGTTTGGGCAGTTAACTGAAAGTCATGTTGGTCAGCAAATCGCGATATTCTTAGATGGTGAACCAATTTCAACTCCTGTTGTTCAAGAAGCAATTTTTGGTGGGCAGGCAATTATCCAAGGTGATTTTACATTAGAAGAGGCAAAGACACTTGCACAAAGATTAAATGCAGGTGCGCTTCCAGTTCCAGTTGATCTATTAAGCCAGCAGACAGTTGGGCCAACACTGGGTTCAATTTCATTGCAAAAAAGCATTGATGCAGCAATTATCGGGTTCGCTCTTGTAGCACTTTTTATGATTTTGGTTTACAGATTGCCAGGAATTATTGCAGTTATTGCATTGATTTTTTATGCAGTATTAAACCTCGGTGCTTATAGGTTTTTTGGAGTTACAATAACTTTGGCTGGAATAGCAGGTTTTGTACTTTCTCTTGGAATTGCAGTGGACGCAAATGTTTTGATTATTGAAAGGTTTAAAGAAGAATATAAATCAGGGCGTGATTATGCTTCATCAATTGATGAGGGCTTCAAACGAGCTTGGAACGCGATTAGAGATGGTAACATCACAACATTAATAGCTGCTTTTGTTCTGTTTTATTTCAGCTCAAGCTTTATTAAGGGCTTTGCGCTTACACTTTCAATTGGTGTTATATTAAGTATGTTCACAGCAATTTTTGTTAGCCGTGTATTTTTGAAAAATGTAATGGATTGGAAATTAATTCAAAAGGAATCTATTTACGGAGTTAAAAGACGTAAAGAAGAAAATGAATAATATGAAAGTAATTGCATATCGAAAAATTTGGTTTTCAATTTCGGGTGCTCTTGTTGTTTTGAGCATATTTTCAATTGTATTTTTTGGTTTGAATTTAGGAATAGATTTTACTGGAGGCAGTTTGGTTGAACTTGAGTTTATTGATTCAGCAACACCTCAAATATCAGACATGAGAACAGCATTGGATGAACTTGGTTTCAGTGGCCAGGTACAGCCAACTGGTGAAAGTGGTGTATTAATCAGAACAAGAAACTTGAGCGAGCCTGAACATCAATCAATCATTTCAGCGTTCAGTGAAAAATTTTCAAATGTTGAAGAAATGAGATTTGATTCAATTGGGCCGGTTATTGGAAAAGAACTCCAGAAAACAGCGTCATATGGGATTATTCTAGTTCTTGTTTTGATTGGCTTGTATATTGCATGGGCATTTCGGAAAGTTTCAGACCCTATTGCATCATGGAAATTTGGTTTGTTAACGATTGTTGCTGCATTTCACGATGTTTTAATTTCTGTTGGTGCATTTTCAGTTCTTGGGCATTTTTTTGGATGGGAAGTTGGTTCTGCGTTTGTTGCAGCAGCTCTTACAATTCTTGGTTATTCAATTAACGACACTGTTGTTGTTTTTGACAGGACACGCGAGAATTTGGCACAGCGCATAAGTAATACTTTTGAAGAAACAATTGAAACTAGCGTTAGACAAACAATGGCCAGATCAGTGTATACTAGCATTACAACACTGTTGGCACTTGTTGCGATATTTGCATTTGGAGGTGACACAACAAGACCATTTGCTTTGGCATTGATTATTGGGATTGCAGTTGGAACATATTCATCAATATTTTTAGCTAGTCCGCTTTTGGTGGTTTGGGAACAATTGAAGAATCGGAAACACTCATAATTATATTTTAGATATAAAAATTCCGCACCTGAGAGGGTGCGGTTTTAGTTATCTAGGCTTATATTATTTGGGCACGTCTGAGATGAACATGCCACAATCGCGAGAAAACACAATGCATATTTTTTTGAATTTTGTGTGCATTCTCGGAACAATCTCAGAAACGATTGTTGTAAGAGAGATTCCGGCTCGGCCCATGGGTTCTTCATTTTGTACGCCTTCAACACGCACAACAAGAACTTCCGGAGGGGAATCTTGATTCATTCCCATGAATTGAACGATTGTTTCATCGCTTGCACCAAAGCACTCGCGCAGAGATTCACTTCTTTTGATTGCACCTCTGATTTTTTCTGCTTCGAAGTTGTCCTCTGTTTGCAAACCCTGAAGTGTGATAATGACCATTATTCTTCCTCCTGTAAAAGATCTGTGTATATCCTACTATTTCAAAGTAAAAAGTCAAATTATATGATATAATACATTTGCATAATCAGTGTATGTATTTTTTTGCAATTGTAATTGAAAAAACACACGATCAAATAATTCAGACTCATGGATTTTTCCAGCAACCGATCGATGAATTATTATTAAACATAATAATATATTTTGGCTGGATTCCTTTTGTAATTACTTTGTTGTGGGGCTTCTCTGAGATGTGGCTAAATTATCGGGAGAGTATTTATAGGAGTCATTCAAATTATATTTTGCTTGCCATTGATGTCCCTGCAATGACAGAGCAAAGTCCAAAAGCACTTGAAAATTTGTTTGCAAATTTATATGGAGCGAAGTCTTCGATATTATGGAAAGAAAAATGGTATGAAGGGAAAATACAGGCGGTTTTCAGTTTTGAAATCGTTTCAACCGAAGGATATATTCAATTTTATGTTAGTACTCAAAGCCGATTTCGGGATGTAGTTGAGGCTGGAATATATGCCCATTATCCTCAAGCAGAAATTTATGAAGTTGAGGATTATACAAAAAAATTACCAGATGTGTTTCCAGATGATGAGTACGAATTGTGGGGGACTGAAATGAAATTAAAAAACGCGAATTATTTACCAATTCGCACTTATGTTGATTTTGAACACAGCCTGACACAGGGGCTTAAAGATCCTTTGGCACAGGTTCTTGAAGAGTTAGCAAAGATGAAGCTGGGGGAACATTTTTGGGTACAATTTGTAACGCAAGCCATGGAGCAGGACTGGAAAGACGAAGGAACTAATTACATTAGAGAAGCAGTAGGGTATGACACATCAAAACCAAAAGGCTTTCTTCAGCAAACATTTGAGTCAATAATAAAGTTTCCTGTTGAAATTCTTGAAACATTTACAGGTTGGACATCAGGCAATTCAGAAGAGGAGGATGAAAAATTAAAGATGCAAATGTTTAAGGCGTTTAGATCAAACCCAATTGAAAAAGAAAGAGTAGAAGGAATTTTAAACAAATGTGGGAAAATTGGATTTAAAACGAAAACACGCATTGTTTATATAGCAAGAAAATCTGTTTATTGGAAACAAGCGAGAACTGCATTAGTGAAAGGAATGTTGCATCAATATAGTCACCACAACATGAATTCATTTGGTCTTGATGGCGCAGTTACGCCAAAAGATGATTATTTTTGGCAACGATGGGTTTACAGATCACGCCAAACACGGTTAATACAAGCATACAAAGCAAGGAGTGATAGAGTCGGTGCAGAACCATCAATATTAAATTCTGAAGAACTTGCAAGTTTATGGCACTTTCCTGATATTACAATTAGAGCACCTTTGGTTAAAAAGGTGGAGTCAAGGCGTTCTGAACCACCTGTTGATCTTTCTGTTGCAATGGGAGAGGCTCAAATGCCACTTGGCGAACCACCCTTACCAATTGAGGACGGGCAAGAAATTTCTTCACAGGATTTTGAAAAAATATTTGCACAAGACGATGAGTCTGAAGAAGAAGAATTTAATCTAGATAAGAAAAAAGAAGGTAATATATCAATAGATAATAAGCTTGAAGTTGGACTTCCTAGTCCAAAGGCTCCTACAGACAAACCTCAGATTGAAAATAAAAAGAAAGACGCAATTATAGAAAACAATACTGTTAAGAATAAATTTGAGAGAAGAGATCCATCACCAGAAATTTTGGTGGATCAAGCAATCCAAAATCAAGAACTTGACGAAGATCAACAAAAATTTCTTGGCAAACCACCAGCAAATTTACCAATGTAAAATAAAATAAATATGCCATGCAGGCATGAGGATCATGAAAATGAAGTAATGTATTTTGCGCGAACTAATTATAGAAATCAGTTGCGTAAATTTGGAATCAAAACCGATGATAGAAGGCGGCATACTTATGTTATTGGTAAAACTGGTATGGGTAAAACGACCCTTATGGAAAACATGATCCTTGAAGATATTTATGCAGGTCATGGTTGCGCATATGTTGATCCACATGGAGATACAGCAGAGAAGTTGATCAATTACATTCCAGATTTTCGCATGAAAGATGTTGTATATTTCAATCCTTCTGATTTTGAATTCCCGGTCGGGTTTAACATTTTGGAATCTGTTGATTTTACAAAACGGCATGTTATTGCTTCAGGTCTTATGGGTGTATTTAAAAAGATTTGGCCTGATGTTTGGAGCGCACGAATGGAGCACATTTTAAACAATGTTTTGTTAACACTTCTTGAAAATCCTGGAAATACTCTCCTGGGTGTTAACCGTGTACTTGTTGAGCGTGATTTTAGGAGAAAGATGATAGCTGGTGTTAAGGATCCAGTTGTAAAATCTTTTTGGCTTACCGAGTTTGAACAATGGGATACAAAGTTTCGCACAGAGGCGATTGCTCCTATTCAAAACAAGGTTGGCCAGTTTCTTTCAACTGCTATTGTTAGAAATATTGTTGCACAGAGAAAGTCTACGATTGAGCCTCGAGAAATCATGGACTCTGGCAAAATTTTTATTGTGAACCTGTCAAAAGGAAGAATTGGAGAAGATGCAATGAGACTTATTGGTGGAATGTTAATTACAAAACTACAGCTTTGTGCAATGGAACGTGTAGATATTCCTGAAAAAGAACGTCAAGATTTTTATCTGTATATTGATGAATTTCAAAACTTTGCAACTGAGAGTTTTGCAAGTATTCTTTCTGAGGCTCGTAAATATCGTTTGTGTTTAACAATGGCTCACCAATATGTTGATCAGCTATCTGAAGAAGTGCGTTATGCTGTTTTTGGAAACGTTGGAACAATCATTACGTTTAGAATTGGTTCACCAGATGCTATAATTTTTGAACAAGAATTTACACCAACATTTATTCAAGAAGATTTGGTTAACTTACCAAAATATTGTGTTTATCTAAGACTAATGATTGATGGTGTTGTTTCAAAACCATTTTCTGCAATAACTTTATCTCCTATTGCAAATGCTACTGGTTCTGAAGAAGAAGCTCTTGAATTTTCACGCAGTGAGTATGGTAGAAAAAGAGCTGATGTTGAAGAAGCAATATTAAAGTGGAGTGAAATGGCTGGCGATGAAGAGGATCTTGAGGCAGTTTTTGCGCGGATTGAGGAAAAGAAAAAAGAGGAGAAAAAGGCAAAATACAGACCAAAACATGAGTATGACTGTACAAGGTGTCAAAAGAAAATGGTGCTCCCAGTAGAGCTTGATAGATCACGTCCAATTTATTGTGAGGATTGTATTGATATTGTTAAAGAAGAAAGAAAGAATAAAAAAGGTGGCACAACTCAACCACGACCTTTTGTTGCAAAACCCAAGCCAGATGATACTGATATTTCAAAAGGAGAAATAGTGACAAAGCAGGCAGAAGCAAGTATTTCGCTTGATGCAATTTCAAAAGCTGTAAAAGACACATCTGATCCAAAATTGAATGTTGGCAATCAGACAGCCCCACGACCAGCAAATGCCAACCTAGTACCTGCACTCAGTGGTTTTGTTGATACAAAATCAAATCAGCAACAAAAGCCTGACAATAACCAAAATATAGGGCAACAAACGTCCGGGAGTTATAGTGAAAATTCAGAAAAGAGAAAACGAAAGAGAAAAAAGAAAAAACCGCATGAAGGACAGGGTGACGGAAGTACAACACAGCAAACACCGACCTCAACACAACAAAGCACATCACCACAGCAAACACCTACTCCTGTGCAAACACAATCTGCACCAAAACAATCATATACTCCTGTGCAAACACAATCTGCACCTGTTGAAAAACCAAAACCTCAGCCTAAAAAAGAGAAACATCCTGACGAAGAGATATTTCCATGGTAGAATTGCAATAGGTTCCATAAGACCTATAAGATCCATTCTTTATGCAAGACAATTTTGATGATGAAGAACATTTAGTTGCGCGGCGACACGAGCCGCCTGATACATTACCAACCGTTGATCGTTTTGATCAATCGGAAATGTCTTTATTTGGGCGAACAAATTACAGCGCCGGCATTGCAAAGAAAAAATATCCGTTTGGCATTTTGCGCAAAGACAGACGCAGGCATCTGTATGTGATTGGAAAAAGCGGAGTTGGAAAAACCAAGTTGCTTGAGCTTTTAATTCGTGCTGATGTTCATTTTGGCCACGGTGGTTGTGTAATTGATCCGCACGGTGATTTGGTGACCTCAATTCTTGAATTTTGTCCTGAGGAAAGAATCAAGGATTTTATTTTAATTGACCCATCTGACAGGGAGTTCCCAATATCATTTAATCCAATTGCAAATGTTTCTGAAGAGGATAGGTTCCCAGTTACAAACGAAATGATTGAAATTTTTAAAAAGCAGTTTGCCTCAGATTGGAGCCCAAGAATTGAACATCTATTGCGTTTTAGCACACTTGCCATGATTGATTATCCTGGTGGAACAATAAATGGAATGGTCTCTTTGCTTTCAAGTGGACCATACAGAAGCAAGGTTATTGAGCACATTCACGATTCAGTTGTAAGACGGTTTTGGGCAATTGAATTTCCAGAATGGTCTCAGCGTTATGATGCTGAAGCAGTATCGCCGTTGTTGAACAAACTTGGTCAGCTTCTAGCAGATCCATTGATGCGAAATATTTTTGGTCAGCAAGAAAACAAGATTGATTTCTTTGACTTCATGCAAGAGAAAAAATTTGTTCTAGTTAACCTTGCAAAAGGTCCTTTGGGTGAAGAAGTGAGTTCGTTTTTTGGAGCAATTCTCATCACAAAGATTTATCAGTCAGCAATGAAGCGTGTAAAAATAGCTGAAGAAGATCGACACACTTTTTATATGTATGTTGATGAGTTCCAAAATATTGCTACAAGAACTTTTGAGAATATTTTAGCTGAGGCTCGAAAATTCGGAATTGCAATGACAATGGCTAATCAGAATCTTTCTCAGATTAACCCATCTCTCAAGGCTTCCTTATTTGGAAACGTTGCATCATTAGTAACCTTTCAGATTAGTTCAGATGATGCACAGATTTTGGAAAAAGAGCTGGCTCCAATTTTTGAATACTTTGATGTTATTAACCTAGGTGCACGTGAGATTTATGTAAAAATGACAATTGATGGAAAGCGATACGATCCATTTTCAGCTGAAGTATTATTTGTTGGTCCATCGAGTCATGAGTCGTATTCAGATAGGATAGTTGCGCATACTAGAGAAACATATACTAAAACACGAGCTGAAGTTGTGGCACAACTTGTTGCTGTTGATGCTGATAAAGAACAAGAAGCCCCTGAGATTTCTGCAGACGAGATAATTGTTTAGGGGGTGGTTAAAGGTGTTAAAACCGTTTAAAACGTTAAAGCGTTTGGCAACTTAAACAGATTTAACGATTTTAACGTCTTAAACGACCAAACACAACAACGAGCTTGACGCTCTTTTTTTGTTATGGTCAAGTGTTTATAGGGTTATAAAGTGAATGATGTTTATCTAGCGAACCTCAAGCACCTCTAGCTCTTCAAGCACCTCTAGCTCTTCAAGCACTTCAGATAAATATGTCAAAGTCACCCAAATTCGATGAAAAAATTGACAAGATTTTTGAAAGCGTGCAGCACGGGCATCGCAAATGTTTGCTTTCAGGGGAAATATGGCAAATGACGCAAAAAGAGACTGATGTGTGCAAAAAACACAAAATGCCAATTACTCATCTTTCTCCTCACACAATTTGGGCAATGCTCATGCATTTCTCTGTGGGCTATCAATGGTGGTGGAACAAACATCCTTATGATGGTAATCAAATACTATCTTTTCATCATCCAGGTTCAGGAGTAAAAATTCTTCCTGAA
>JBDRLV010000035.1:0-12250 GCA_043812755.1 Patescibacteria group bacterium
GAACTTTTCCGAATAAAAAACACCGCCCATTTTACTATGGCGGTATCTATCTGCTTGGATTATTTAATCACAACTTAAAATACCGCCTTTTGAAGAAGGAGGTTAAGAAGCAAATTGTGATTAATAAATGTCATATCTGGAATTATTATAGCAAATTGATTTTATGTGTCAAATTGGAGTCCTGTTTGTAAGGTAACCAAGGAATTGGGTCAAGCCTGGATAACGGATATAATCAATAAATATCCATGATTCGGACTTGACCCAATTAGATTCTGTCTGGAGTAGCTTGTGTATAGTTCTTGACTGAGATTCAAACATAAGTTAAACTAAAGGTAATCTTAAGTTAAACCGAAATATGCAAAACATGATACCGCTCAAACAACTTCGCCAAAATGTTGAAAAATATGCAACACGCGTGCAAAAAGGCTATTCTTTTATTATTACTAAACGCTCAAAGCCTCTTTTTAAAATCTCCCCTGTTGATGAAGGAAGCTGGGAAGTTGTAAGTGACTTTACAAAAATCCGAAAAGGTGGGGTTGACATTGATGACATGCTGTCTCGTTTATAATATGGTGGACAAAATTGACAAGGAGATAGATAAATACACACAAAAGGAACGTGCAGTAGTCAAAGCTATATTAAACCAAATCAAAACCGGACAACTGAACAACCTTGATGTTGTAAAATTAAAAAATCAAAATAATATTTATCGCGTACGTAAAGGTCGTGTGCGTATCATTTTTCAAAAATTGGAAAACAAAACAAAAATCCTTGCAGTCGAACGGCGATCAGATACTACATACAATTTATAAAACAAAAAACCGACTGCAGTCGGTTTTTTGATTCTGGTAAAATTTAATAATCAGTCACGCCCCCAAACTACTGGTGTAGTATCTTCTGTACCCATTCCTGTATTTATCTCATCAAACCTTCGTTTTTTCTCCCCCATTTTTTTCTCGATCTCATTTTTCTCTTTCAGGCCTTCTTCTCTGTCTGATTCATTCTTCTCTTCACTTAACAGTTTATTAATATTTTCAAGTTCTGCTTTCAATCCCAAATATTCTAAATTTAATTCCCCTTGCTCTTCTCTTAATTCAGAATTGCTTTTAGTTTCTTGGGGTCTCTTAAATCGATTTGCTTCGCGTATATTTTTTTATGATAAATATTTATGGTTAATATTAATTACTTAAGTATACTATTTTACCTCCATTTTACAATGTGTAAAGGGTTACATTATAAACCTTCTTAAATGGAGCCGTTGTCGGGATTCGAACCCGAGACCTCATCCTTACCATGGATGCGCTCTACCAACTGAGCTACAACGGCAATTAAAATTTTCTAAAATCACTTTAATTTGTCGCGAGCTCATCCAACCTTTTCTCAAACTGTTCGATTTTTTGATTGTCAGGATTAGCTCTTTTTAGCATGCCAATTCCACGCATTATTTCTCCAGTCATTTTTGCATTAAACGCTGTTTCAATATACATATCAATATATTTTGGATTGTGATCCCGTTTTTGAACTGCAATTCTAGCCTGCTCAACAGCTGCTTTTGGATTACCCTCTAACATCTCAAGCTCTGCCATGCTCATGTGAACGCTTGCGTCGTCTGGAGAAAGACGAAGAGTAAATGAAAGCGTTTCTCTTGCTTGGGCATACTGCTTTGTACGAATGTAAAGATTTCCTAAATCTTCATAAGCTTCTACACATTTTGAATTGTGAGAAATTACTTCAATGTATTTCTTTTCAGCAAGAACATATTCCTCTTGCTTAATCAATTCCTGCGCTTCATTGATTAATTTTTTTACAAGTGCTGAATCAGTTGTTGCACCACTCTTTTGCGAACCTTTTTTTATCTTTTCATAATACTGTTCCAGAGCATAAAGCTTCTGCACAGAGCGTCTGCCTTTTTTTGAAACACTGTCAAAAACACCAGCCCCAACTTTTGCTAATTTTTTAAAATTTTTACTTTGGATCCTTTCAACTCTTTCAAGTAAAATTTTCTCTTTTGTTTTTCTTGCCTTTTCCTTTGGATGAGAATCTACATCAATCATTCCAAGTTGTGGTAATTTTCTAGCAACAATAAAAATAATAACCGAAAGGCTAGCTATCATAAGAAAAATTGGAATTAACCACCAAAGCATAATTTTACTTTTGTTTACCTTCAATAATATCTGCTGCAGCTAATATGATTTCTAAAAACTGTGACAATTTTAAAGATGCGCCACCAACTAAGACTCCATCAATGCTGTCTTCGCGCAAAAAACTGTAAGCGTTTTGAGAATCAACACTACCTCCATACAATATATGCAACTTGCTTTTTGATATTTTTATATGTTCCATTGCAACTGATCTGATTAATTCATGCATTATTTTTGCATCAGCTGTGTTTTCTTGTTCATGGCCTCTGCTTGTACTCAATGCCCACACAGGTTCATAGGCAAAATAAATCTCGCTTTGAGTTCTTAAACTCAATCCCTCAAGCGCTGCGCCAACTTGATATGTAACCATCTCCCTTGCCTTTCCAGCCTCACGATCCTCAATCCCCTCTCCAACACAAATAATCGGTTTGAGATCGTTTGCAACAATTGTCTTTACTTTTTTATTTATCATTTCATCTGTTTCACCAAGCAGTCCCCTTCTTTCTGAATGACCAATTATAACATGAGAAACCCCGTGCTCTGCAAGCATCTTAACAGAAATTTCACCTGTGAATGCGCCTTGCTGTTGCCAAAAGACATTTTGAGCACCAAGCATTACTTTACTTTTAGCAACAACCTTACGCATTTCAGAAAAAGTAACAGTTGAAGGACAAATGACAATTTCAGGAAGATTGGTTTTCCCCCTTATTCCAAGCAAAATACCACGCGCCAAAGCAACACTGCCTCGCGTGCCAACATTCATCTTCCAATTTGCAATAATCGTCTTCATATACTTATCGGTGCTTATTTTACTCAATTCGGCTAAAAAATCAAGCCTTATGCAAAATCCCCAATAAAGACTGTTTTGTTTTATAAGGGCCAATCCCTGCAACAGTCATCTTCTTTTCATCAAGCACTTGCCTGGCAACAGCTTGAATTTGTGCTGGTGTTACCTTTTGAATTTCTGCCAGTCTTTGTTGTGGTGTAATTACTTTACCAAAATACAATTGAGTCTTTGCATACCAATCTGCACGATCATAAGAATTTTCCATTCGCAAAGCAATTTTTCCTGAAATATGATCCTTGGCTTCTTTAATTTCACTGGCACTTACTTTTTCCTTTTTTATTTTTCGAAGTTCAGAAAGAATGGTTTTATATGCAAGTTTTAATCGAGATTTATCAAGACCAGCTTGAACAATAAAAGCGCCAGTGTCTGTATAAGAATCTCCAAATGCTCGAATGTAATAAGCCAACCCCTTTCGCTCTCTCACTGAAATAAATAATCTAGAACTCATTGTGCCACCTAAAATTACAGACAATAAATCCAAAGCCGGAGTTCTTTTATCACTGATTGCAAATGCAGGAAATCCAAGTGCAAATTGTATTTGCGCCGTGTCTTTATATTGCACTCTGGCTTTTACAATTTTTTGTGAAGGCAATGATGAATATTTACAAAAACCCCGCTGAGTATCAGTTGCTTGTTTTTCTTTTCCAAATGTTTTTTTCACTGCTGTTAATAAATCATTATTAATTTTCCCAGCAAGACAAACCACCATGTTGTCAGGAGAATAATAAGATTGTTTAAACTCAATCATTTGTTGCCTTGTCATGCTTTGAACCGTTTGATGCGAACCACCGATCTCCCAACCTAGTGTGCTCCCTTCATACATTTCTGATTCAAGAAGTTCATCAATATGCATCATTGGGTTGTCTTTGTACATATTGATTTCCTCAACAATAACACCGCGTTCACGCTCAAGCTCTCGCGCATCAAACCGCGAATTAAATAACATATCATGCAAAAGCTCAATTGAAGTTTTTGCATGCTTAAAATCAGATTTCACATAATATCCTGTTGTCTCTTTTCCAGTAAAAGCATTGTACTCTGCGCCCATTGCATCAAGTACACGACTGATGTCAATTGTACGGTGACGTTTTTTTGTACCTTTAAACATCATGTGCTCTATAAAATGTGCTGCGCCATTTATTTCTTTATATTCATAGCGTGAACCAACCTTGCAATAAGCAAGAAAAGTACAAGCGTCTGTTCCTTCAAATGGAACCAAAATAACCCGAAGGCCGTTTTCGAGCGTTATAATTTTATGCATAAAAATCAAAAATCAAATCTTTCTTTAAAATAATTTTCAAGCTCACTCAGCTCCACGCGATCTTGTCCCATGGTGTCCCGATCTCGTACTGTGGCTTTTTTATCCTCCAAAGAATCAAAGTCTATTGTCACGCAATATGGAGTTCCAATTTCATCCTGCCTTCTGTATCTTTTACCAATTGACTGAGTTTCATCATAATCTGTGTACCATTTTTTTGTAAGTTGAAGTTGAAGCTCTTTTGCAACCTGCGACAACTCTGGCTTTTTTGAAAGTGGAAGAATGGCAATTTTGTATGGAGCAATGCGTGGATGAAATTTCATTACTACTCGCGTTTCCATTTCACCTTTTGCAGAAGGTACAGGTTCCTCTGTATACGCCTCAAGCATTGTCATCAATGTAAGTCGCGATAGACCAAAAGTTGGCTCAATCACGTGCGGGATAAATTTTTCTCCGCTCTCTGGATCTGTATATTTCAAATCTTCTTTACTGTGTTTTGTGTGGTTCTTTAAATCATGATCTGTTCTGTAAGCATTTCCAAAAAGTTCTTTCCAACCAAACGGACTGTTGTATTCAATATCAACTGTGCGCTTGCTATAGTGTGCACGCTCTTCAGGCCCTTGCTCGCGAGTACGCAAATTCTCATCTGCAAACCCCATTTCTTTGAGCCAATTTTGTTGTTCACCAAGCCAATACTCAAATTGTGTTTCCCAATCCTGCTCGCGAATAAAATATTCAAACTCCATTAAATCAAATTCAAGAGTTCTGAAAATAAAATTACCAGGAGTGATTTCATTACGGAACGCCTTTCCAACTGACGCAATTCCAAATGGCAACCGCTTTCTGCTTGAATCCAAAACATTTTTGAAATTCACAAACATGGCCTGGGCGATTTCTCCACGCAAATAAATACTTTCTTTATTACCTTGCGTTTTACCAATAGATGTTTGAAACAATAAATTAAACGTTCGTGCTTCGGTAAAATCATGTTGCCCGCAGGTAGGACACACAATATTTTTTTCTTTTATTAGCTTGGTCATTGCATCAAGCGCCATCCCATCTGCAAAAACTCCTTTGACATTGTCTTCAATCAAATGGTCTGCACGGAAACGTTGTTTGCAAGCCTTACAATCAACCATTGCATCATTAAAATTTTCAACATGACCTGATGCTTCCCAGACTTTTGGATTCATCATAATTGCAGCATCTAGCCCAACCATGTCTGATCTTGAATGCACAAATCTATGCCACCACCAATCACGAATATTATTTTTCAATTCTGTTCCAAGCGGACCAAAATCCCATGAATTTGCAAGCCCGCCATAAATAGAAGACCCAGGAAAAACAAAACCACGCTTTTTACAAAGCGAAACAATTTTTTCCATTGAAACCTCATTGCTCATATAGGTCTATTTGGCCCTAATGGACCCATGTTTATACTGTCATTATCTCCTCTTCTTTTTTCTTGCCCTTTGTATCAACATCAGCTGTAAACTCTTTTGTAGCCTCATCAATTTCCTCAAGCATTTTAAACTTTTCATCCTCGCTGATATCTTTGTCTTTTTCTAATTTATTAACTTCATCGCGCAATGATTCGCGGACTTTTCTCATACCAACGCGAGCTTCTTCAAGTTTTTCTTTCATTATTTTTACAATTTTTGCACGAGTTTCCTCAGTCATTTGTGGCATAACAACACGAATAACATCCCCATCAACTGCAGGGCTAACTCCAAGCTCTGCTGATCTTATTGCCTTTTCAATTGATTGCAAGAGCCCTTTGTCCCATGGCTGAATAATGACTGTCCTTGCATCCTGTAGATTAATTGATGCCAACCCTTTCATCTCCATAATGGACTCATATGCCTCAACAGGAATTTCTTCAAACAACCCAGGAGAAACACTTCCTGTGCGCAGAGATGAAATATCCTTTACAAAATGTTCAACAACTGATTTAAATTGTGCTTTGTTTGCTTCAATAAACGAACTCATATTTATAATTTTTTGGAATTATTTCTTTTTAGCAACTAATTTTGTGCCAATGTAAACTATGGCTGAATTCCTGTGGTCTATTGCAATTGATGCTATCTGTCGCGTTGTAGCCACTTTATTTGTAACCCATGTAACCCCTCCATCTACTGAAGAATAAAATACATTTTCAACAGCATAATATATATTCTTTGGATTTTTTGGATCAACAGCAAGCGCTGTTATATCAACTTGACCAGGTTCAGAAAGCAATTTAACAGGTTTCCAACTTGTACCAAAATCTGTGGAATAAAGCAAACCATATTTTGTTGCAATATAAATCTTTGTACTTGCATCATCCTGCACAATTGAGTGGACTTCAAGTGCACCTTGATAATTCTTAACTGGTGTTCGAATTGGAACCCATCGCTCACCTCCATCTGAGGTCTTGTATATACCAGACTTGCTTGTTCCAATCATCATTTTTCTACTATCAGTTGGGTTCATCACAATACCAGTTACAGTACTTTTTACAGAATATGCTTTTCTCCATGAATTTCCGCCGTCTGTACTTTTCATAATATCCCCGTTTGAAAGACCCATCCATACAACCTTTGGATTAAACCAATCCACTTCAATAGCTGCTATTGTAATCCCCTCGCGAGTTTCTGAAAAAATCCCATGCTTGAATGACCGCATGCAATCTGTTGATTTTGAAAGTTTTTGACCTTTACCTATATAAAGTGTACATACATCTGTGGCATCAACTCCAATAGCACTTACCATTCCAGTTTTAAATGCTGGATCTCTGGTTTGTTGCCATGTTGAAGCCCCATCAATAGTCATCAACAATCCATCTTCTTTTGTACCAGCATATATAACTTGAGAATCTGATCGGTCAATTTCCAAAAACATAACATCAGTAGTTGCTATACTTCCAACACCCTGAGCTGTTGGAAAAGCGACTGTATGTCTCCATGTTTGACCTGCGTCTTGTGATTTATAAATTCCACCGTCATTTTTTGGAGCTGGTTCTGACTTATTACAGCCTGCCCCAACAAAGACAAGTGCTACAAGCACTGATATTGCAATCGTTTGTTTAAACATAAAATTATTCATTTCTTTTTATTTTACAACATTTTCCTATTGTAAGAAAATGTGCTCGAGAGCAAGCTGTGGGTTAATATTGCTTTTACTATATTTTCTTACATCTTTAATGGCATTTAGCCTTGCGATACATTGCCCTGTATTCATTTCCAATAATGCCTTTACCTCATTGCCATAAGTTGAATTTACAATATTTTGAGCATTGCCTGTTTTAAAAAGCATAACATCCCGCAAGAGCAATTCGCATATATCCACCATTGAATCCATCTTATCTTTTGAGTCATTTTGAGATTTTGGGAATAATTTCGAAATAATTGCAAGCATTTTTGTTTCATTGCTTTGTAACAAATTCACACAATTATTTACACCCGTTTCAAGAAGAGCTCTATACGCTGAGTCAGAAACAATACGAACTGCAATACCAGGCTTGCCCATACTCCAACGCGCATACTGGCTTGCTTGATCTTTAAGAATTCCATATTTCTTAACAAGCATGTTTTCAATATCTTTTGTTGATACGCTGTGAAATCGAATGAGCTGACATCGTGATGCAATGGTTAAAGGCACAGCTTCGTAAGACTGCGCTCGCAATATAATGACAATGTCTCCTTTTGGCTCCTCAAGAGTTTTTAACATTGCATTTGCGCTTGGACCACTTAAATAATCTGCATCATAAACAAACACAGCTTTCTTGTTTCCAGCAATTGATGTCATTGAAATTTTTTCTTTTAACTCTCGCACTTGTGCAACAGAAATTGTTGTTTTCTTTTTTTGAGTTTTTTCGTCAACTTCTCTTTTCAAATAAAAATAATCTGGATGTAGTTCGGGCTTTGGTGTTCCAAGAAAGTTTTTGATAAATTGCACGGCAACTTGTGTCTTACCAATGCTGTGCTGACCAACAAAAAGATAGGCATGACAAACCATGTCTGACTGAACTGCTCTATGCAAAACATCGCATACCTTTTTATGTCCAATGATATCCACAAACATATCTTGACTTAGTATACCACAGCTGATAGAATTCGCCCGGGAGGTGGCTCAATGTGCTCCAAAGACCTGTTCCTTGAACGTCTTTCATACATCTGCAGTCGAATGCTAACTGAATCCATTAGAAAAAAACATTTCCTGAGCATTATTTCTGAGCTTAGGATTATACTGTACGGCCATGACCCAGCACAAGAAGAACGCAAAAGTGTATGCTATTCATACAAAGGAGTAAGATCCTTTAAGGCCAGGGTCTTTGATGAACTGTCCCCACTTGTTTACGCATTCCAAGCAGAAGCAAAAAGTTCTTCAACATCTGTTGATTTTGAAGCAGGTATTGTGCAACTCGATCTAATTATTTTTGAATGTGAAACAGAGGAGGTGCGCAAAGAAGAAGTGCGACAAAGCAAATCAGGAAATCCTGACTTGAAGCTTCTTCTTGATGAAGACGCAAAAGCAGCATAATCGTAATCGCTTCCCAAAGCTCTTTTAAAACGCATCCGAAAAGGATGATATTTTTATATATAGACAGCATGAGACTCTTTGCCTCTGCAAAATGATACATCTGTCTACATAAGCGCCCTGGGTACGCCGGGGCGTCTGTTTTTCAGGCATGGGCCTGTTTTTTGTTTCTGAAGAATTAAAATAGAAAAATAAGACAGTTTTGATTGAACGAAAAACACAATAATTTTGACTTAAATTAGCCAAATTGACACATGTGACTATTGACAAAACGGTCAAAATGTGGTATAGTACTACCTTATAATAAACTGTAGGAATCTTTGCAAGAAATCTATTTCAGGTCAGTATAGATTTTTACAAAAATTCCTATACATATCGGGGAGAGAGAAACCCAATACTTTTGGCTGAAACCAGTTTTAACAACTTTTTGTTAAGACTATTTCAATAAGAGCCGATTGTTGCGGTGTATTCAATCCCGAATACGCTACAACAATCGGTTTTTTGTATAACTCCACAATGAAAGAACAAATATGGAGGAGAGAGACCAGCCTTTGCGAAAGCTATGGCTGGCAGGCTATTCCTGCTCCGCCAACAGGCTTCGCAGGATGGCGATTTTCAAAATGAACTAACTCGGCCTAGCTGACTTATTTCATTATTATGAAAGTCATTGTGCGTACACTTGCTTGCAAGTCAATGCGCACTCGCCTCCATATTTGTTCCATTCATTTCAACTAGGAGGTGTGTATGACGCGCTTAGCGCACGAAATTCTCACCGCGATTCAACGCGATGAGGTTGACCCGATGGATCCATTCTGCCCGGCCCTCGATCTGATCGAGGATCTCGGTGGAGTGGCAGTCGACGACGACGGCAACACCGTCCCACTCGACTTGTGTGATGAAAACAAGCGAACCCAGCCGTTCCACATTGGAACGCCCAAGGGCGCAGCAGCCTCCATCACGGAGGATCATGTGCGCTGGGATGAGCGGCGAAGACACGCGCCTTCAGGACTCATTCGAGTCCAGGCGTGTGACGGCTACGCCGCCGACATCACACTGCCCGTGGCCATCACCACCCCCCTGGATCTTGGCAACTGAAAGTGCCTTGCCAGGGGCACACGGGAAATTGGTTTGGTTAAACTCATGAGCCCTTGGTAACCACAGCACTGGTTAGGAAACCACTGCTGTCCAAGAAGACATGAGAGCAACCGCCCAATTTCCAACTCCTTGCAGGTCAAGGGGGTCTCGACAACTTGCTAGCCATGCAAGGGCCGAAAGAGATTGTTGAAATGCTCGCAAGAGCATCCTTGGACTGAAGTTATCCGGCAGCTTTGGTCCCCCACCAAAGCTCTGAAGTAATTCAGAATTTTGGTGGGAGAAGCCAACTGTGTAGATTGCTAGCCATGCAATCTGTCTGGACACAGTAAAGGTAATACCAACACGGACCCAAAAGCGATCGCTTCGCTTCGGGAGTAAAACAGGCAATTCCAGACATGCCATCCGTGTGAACTAGCAACGTCGGAAATGGAGAAAGATGTGGTCTATTCCTCGCGCCAGGTCTAATGGGCGCCTAACAAATACATATGGACCGTAGTCGTATGGCTACGAATGGACATTTTGTCCAAAGCATTTCGGCTGCAATGACCTTAGCCATAGGTCGCAGGACAATCCCGAATCACTAGGGAGTCATGCCCCCGCACGGTTTAAGCACCCCAATAGTTTGTCAAGGGGTCCCTGTGAAACTCGAACCGAAAAACATAGGCGACTAATGAAGTTTTGAGAGCGCTGAATCTGGAAGGCGCGGTATAAATTTCCAGTCACATTAAACCCAAACAAAAACGTACCAGAAAGTTGATTATCAGCGTAAGGCACGCCGCTCACCGACGAGCACCGTAGCCCAACGTGAAATCACACTGGTAAGGGAGTGAGTGTGAAGACGTGTATGAAGCGCCAACCAAGGAGGCGCGTTACAAGTGTCCTTGGAACGGGAGCGTTCGAAACCGCAACGGCGTAATCGGGGGCAGCATCGACGCGCCTCGCCCTCTCGCCATTAATCCCTACAAAAAAGGGAAGAAAAAGGAGGTGACACAATGACGTGTCTGGGGATCATACATCCCCTGCTCTGTCGGAGATAACGGGTCTCCCGCGCTCAGACGAGCCTACATACCGGCCTTATTTGCCGGAACGATCTTTGAGAGAAGCCTTTTGTGGCATGATTTTCAGGGTATGGCACAGCGCCTACGCCTGAGAGGATTGTCCACAAGGCAACTAGGGGGTTCACGTTGACCGTGACCACTTGCAAATGACTTGCGCGTGAGCTGACAGCATGCTGCACGCACAAGACTACTGCAAGGGGCATGTTATCCAATGCCCCCACTCAACTAAGCGCTCAATGTCATCCTGAGGGCTAATGGCCGAAGGATCCCATTGAACCCTTTGAGAGAAATCTTTACAAATAATTCTAGAGACTGTTACTAAATTGAATGAGATATCGGCGCACGGGAAAGCCATCTTGTGAAATGTACACAATAAGTACATTGAACAAGTGGCAGGGCCCCGTAAGCCGATATATCGTCAATTTTGTAAGAGTCTAAAATCCATTCCACGATTCTGGAGGAGAGGAACCACTCATTGCCTTAGGGCCGTGAGTGTCGATTATCAAATGGTCCAACTGTGCTGACAGAGACCGTTAAAAATTTGATGAGATTGCATTGAATGGGAAAGCTAACTCACGAAATGTACAAAAACGTACATTGAGAGAGTAGCAGGGTCCCATGAAATGCAAGATCGCAAATTTTCAACGGTCTCCAATGCATACTTGTTCCATACGCCTGATAATCATTAAGGCATACACCCGAACCATTAGGAGGCGGTCAATGTGTCATTCTTCTCCGGAATTGTGGGATGGATTGAAATGGTTCATGAAATCCCTTTGTAGCAGAAGAAAATGAAATAGCAAGTTACTCCAACCAATGCGGCCTGAGGAGGTCGCGAAGGAGAGATCGAAATGGCATCGAAGGCAAATCGTGGCTCGAAGCGTGGTGGCAAGGGCAAGAACGAGGGCGACCTCAACGCCCAGGCAGCAGCCGAGTTCCTGGCCAACCAGGATTCCGGCGCGGACGAGCAGTCCGAGCCGACCCCCACCACCGCAACCGCAAACATCAACCCCGCAAAGGAGGGTCCCATGACCCAGTCGAACACCGGTCCCCAGAATCCGAAGCAGAGCTCCACCGACCGTGTCGGCGAAGCCATTGCGGCTTTCGTCAACGACGAGCGTGGAAGCGCCGAGGCCCTGGCCAAGGCGATTCTCGCCCAGGCCAAGGACGAAGTCCGTGATGCCAACATGGAGGTGGATCGCCTCCAGGCCATCATCGATGACGCCAAGGGCAAGGGCGAGGAACTCGACCGTGACCTGGTCTCGGCCGTGAAGGAGGCGCGTAACAACGCCTTCTACGGTTCGAGCAAGGTTCGGCAGGTCGAGGAGGCGCG
>JBDRLV010000036.1:0-17637 GCA_043812755.1 Patescibacteria group bacterium
CGATGTTGCATCGCCTGGCCGAAACCAACACCGAGCTCGCGCTCGAGTTCGCCACCCGACTGGATGCAGAGCATGCTCTGTACCAGGTCGGCGACGACATGAGTGGTGGACGAATCTGCGAGGAGCACGGAACCGTGACCATCCTCAAGGGTCACGGCATCGACTACACCCCCGCAGGTCGCGAGGTTGCGGCAGCGTAGGTCACCCTGACCTAGGAGGTCGAGGTGATGTATGTCCTCAACCGCACTAGTTTTGGAGGAATTCTATCCTGTAAAAGAGGATGACCTCCAAAAAAAAGAAGCTGAAGCTGAAGAAAGAGCTCTGCCACATTCACTGAAACTGCGTTGCGCAGACAGAGAGTGTCAGCATCAAACTCTGTATTCGGCAATGTTCACTGAGCCAGTTGATGTAATCATGGCAAAAAAGTTTCCGCCATTGATGAGTCACTGGCTTGAAGGCGAGGCCTTTTGCTTCCGTCACAAACGGCCAGGCATGAGGTCTTGGAAACGAGAGTTCTCGCGATATGAAGATTTCCTGAAATCGCGAGATGGCTCCAAATAGAAATTTCCCACCACACGGGTGATCGCTCTTTCCCCCTTGCGCAAGCTATTCTCGCTTGCGCTCACCCAATTGCCCACTTCTACAATCCGTACAATCCGGTTCCCGGTACCGGTACCGGGAACCGGATTGTAGAAGTGACCAGCTGGGTGTGAATAACACCCTCTTTCCCCAGAGAATCCTAAATTTTAGGATAAAAAGAAACCCGACCAGAAATGGCCGGTTTTCTTGTTTTTCTTCCGGTCCCGGGTTCCGGTCCCGGGTTCCGGTCCCGGACGTGGATATTGACAAATAATTCGACCCATGCTAACCTCTTTTGTTCTGCTAATTCCACAGAACCCACAAGGAGGTAGGTCATGACTGGAACAGTTGCTCGTCGCCTTGAGCACGTCACCCAAACCAATACAGAATCTATACTCAAACACCATGCACTCGAGCACACGCTCTTGAGTACCAGAGGGATTCTACATCTGACCCCTCACTACCACTGCCCTGCAGGCGGGTAACTCCCCACAGGGCACACAGGCACATACACTCTCACTCGTGCCAAACGTAATACGGCTCCAACTCTGGAGCCGTGTATTTGTTTCTGAATAATTATTCATCAAACTGTTGCACTTCTTTTCTCGCTTGGATATTTTTCTGCTCCCTCCCATGCCAAATCAAACAACGCCAGCATGGTATCAGCAATTTCTTTACTTGTAATAATCACAGATAAAATAGAAGTCTTGTATGAATATAAATAAACCGTGTTGTCGCGAATAGTTATCTCACCATGGATTGGAAACTTCGCGCGCGGGATCATCCTCATTTCCCCTCCCCTCATATCAGGCAACTTTGATGTGTCAGGCTCTTCCATAACAAACAGAGCTCGAAAATTCACCCCTTGATCTGCAAGTGTATCTAAATGCTTTTGTCGTCCCTCCACAAGCTCCTTTACGCTTTGCGCATCATCAAGTGGTACAATTTGCACAAACTCACCTCTTTGTCTTTCAAATAATTCACGCACAGTTTCAACCCCCTCAGGGCCTTCAATATATCGAATCTGTGGTTTTGCGCCTTCCACATTATAAAGCGCCATAAGCATTGGAAGTGTTTTGCCAACTTCGCTTTCTTTTTCTTCAATTTCTTTTTTCTGTAACTTTAAAATTGTAAGCAATCGCTCTGGAGTTTCTGGAGTATAAAACCTTTTCTTGCCTTTTATAAAAGTACTAATAAGACCTCTTTGAGAAAGAGACTCAATCATTACATAAGTTGTTGCGCGATTGACTTTTGACTTATGTGCAATGTCCTGAACAGGCGCAGGGCCAAGCTCAAGAGAGGCCAAATAAACACAAGCTTCTTTTTGCGAAAGCCCAAGATGTTGTAGTTCTCGAATTAATTCTTCCATATGATAAATACTAATATCTAAATCCTAAACAAATTCTAATATTCAAAATTCAAATGTTCTAAATCTAGGTTTTGGGTTTTGATATTAGATATTTGATATTGTTTAGCCTGCCCTTCCGAAGCCCAGAGGGCGAAGGAGGGAGTTTAGGATTTAGTGCTTAAAATTTTTTTATATAACCATTATACCAGATTCTGCATAGTCTCCCATACAACCTGCGCAGACAGCGACCATGAATAACACTTCACCCTCTCATGTCCTTTGCGAATCAACTCATCTGAATTTATTTCTCCGCCAATAATATTCGCAAGAGTATTTGCCCAAAGTGCTGGATCGCTTGGTTCTAGCAACACAGCTGCATCTGCACAAACTTCTTTATGCGGAGCAATGTTTGAAGCAACAACCGGAGTGCCACAAGCCATTGCCTCTAAAATCGGAACACCAAATCCCTCGTATAAAGAAGGAAACAAAAACGCACTAGCTTGATTTAAAATCAATGCTATTTCCTCGCGAGGTAAATATCCAAGATGTCTGACATTTTCAAGTGCACCATAATTGTTTTTATCAGGACCAATCATTACGAGCTCGTAGGGATCCCCAACTCCACGATTTGATTTAAAAATTTTAAAAGCCCGAAGCGCAAACTCAATATTTTTATTTGGCACATCACGCCCCAATAACACAAAAAAATTCTTTCCAAGTTTGTATTTATGCAAAATTAAATCAACACTTGCCTGCTCAATCTTTTTATAAACTGTTGTGTCAACAGCATTTGGTGCAACCACAATTTTATTTTCAGGGACATGATACACATTTTGTAATTCCTGCTTTGTAAATTCAGAAACTGCTATAATCTTTTGTGCCTTTTTTACAGCTCTCTTTGTTGAAGAAACAACACGCTTGCGGACTGAAGCAGAATATAAATTTGGAAATCGTGCAGGTCCAATGTCATGAATTACTGTCACACACTTTTGAGTTAGGTGTGGCAATTTTTGTGCTGGAACAAATAGAACATCAGGAGTATTCATAAACATTTCAAAACTCATTCTGCCTTGCATCCATCCTTTTTTAAAAGGCCACTTTAATATTTTGGATTTCCAATGCTCAGGCATAAGAGCCAAAAAATCGTTCAATGGTTTTGGAGAATACAAAACAACGTGCTCATCCTCCCTTATAGCACGCTGCTTCAGTTGCTCGATTATATAATAGGCATACCACTCAACGCCTGTTTTGTTTTCTTTGTTTGCACTTGATGCATCGATCGCAAAAATTGCCATAGGTCCTATAGGTCCTATTGGACCTATTTATAAAATATCTTCATTTCCGAGACCAAGACTCGAGTCTCGGTCTCGGAAATTTCGGAAATTTAACTAGTAAACACAGATTTCTTATAAGCTTCAAGATTTTCAAGCACAATTCCAGTTCCTTTTGCCACACACTGCTGTGGATCTTCTGCTAAAAAAGTTGGAACTCCTGTTGCTTCTGATATTAGTGTATCAAGATTTCGCAATTGTGAGGAGCCTCCTGAGAGTACAATCCCTTTATCAATTACATCTGCTGAAAGTTCAGGTGGAGTTTTGTGCAATACATCTTTCACAGTACCAATGATTCCTTCAAGTTCGTTTTTAATGGCATCCGTCACATCATCAGAACTCACTTCAATAATTTTTGGAAGCCCACTTATCATATCGCGCCCTTTTACTTCCATATAAAGTTTTTCCGGTATATACATGGCTGAGCCTATTTGAATTTTGATATCTTCTGCTGTGCGCTCTCCAATAGCAAGCCCGTATTTGCGACGAATATACTCAGAGATCGCAACATCAAATTTTACTCCACCTATTCGCACAGATTCTGAAGCTACAATTCCCCCAAGAGAAATAACTGCCATTTCTGCTGTGCCACCACCAATATCAATAATCATGTGCCCTGATGGAGAGCCAATTGGAATGTTTGCGCCAATCGCAGCAACGATCGGCTCTTTGATTACATACGCTGCCTTAGCACCAGCTGCGAGCGTTGCGTCAATAACAGCACGACGCTCTGTTGAAGTTATTCCTCCTGGAACTGCGACCATTACCTCTGGTCGAAACAAACGAAAACCACCGAGCGCTTTATTAATAAAATATCGAAGCATTGCCTCAGTTGTTCTATAATCAGCTATCACACCGTCTTTGAGTGGACGACGCGCAACAATTGTGTCAGGTGTGCGCCCAAGCATGTCTTTTGCCTCTTTTCCAACAGCAAGCACTTTTTTATCTACGGTTGAAATTGCAACAACAGATGGTTCATGAATAATAATTCCACGCTTGGGCATGTGCACAAGCACGGTTGTTGTTCCTAGATCAATTCCTATTTTTTTATTAAACATATTTTATGTGGCTCGAGTATTTCAAGTGTTACTGTTTTGAATAATTAATCTTTTTCTTCATTAAGCTTAAAACGAAACTTCAAACTTTTTATCTTGACCCAAAATTGTATTCAACTGATACTTTTGATCGCCCCAATGAGGTGACAGTTCTGGTGGGGTTGCGTATGAGATAGTTTTATCAAAATTGAGGTCAAGCGTCAATTGTTTATTTTGCTCTCCAACTTGTTTTATGTAAGTCAATGAATAATTGCCAGACTCAATTGCATCAATAACTTGAGGTGCAAGTTTATATTCAAAAATTAAATCTTTGGTCTCTCCTGGTTCAATGGAAATGAAGGTGCCAAAACTTGTCATGCCAAGTTCGTTTTCTATTTGTGTCTGTCCTTCTCGCCCCTGAGGATCTAAAATTTTGTCATTCAACATTGAGCCTTGTGTGCGCACATGAACAGTGCCCACAGGAACATACAATCTAGTGTAAGTTCTGTACCTTGTGGTCTTCCAATCAAAGTCACCAGTGTGCGAATACGAGATTTTAGTTCTACCAATAAATTCACCTGCAGAATTTTGAAATATTTCGTAAAGAATTTTTTTATCCATGACAGGATCAGTTTTTAAACTTGCAAGATTCGCATCAACAACCATTTGTGCATCAACTGTTTTTGCATTAACTTTTCCTGACCAGCCAGCTTGATTATAAACATTTTGGACAAAAGGGTTCATTGAGAAAAAAACAAGTTGTTTCATCTCAAGTGCATCTGCAGTTGCAGATAGCACCTTTTCCCACTGCGAAAAAGGTAATTGATAAAGCTTTGTTTTCAAAGCATTAACCAAATCCGCTAATATCTCTTTTCTTTGAGCTTCAGGAATTTCTTGACCTTTATATCCTATTTCAACCTGATATTCTAATTTATCAAGCACATTATCAGCATCAAAAGTCTGGCCTCGTACTGTAATTGGGCCTGTGATTTCAAGTAATCTTGAGGCGTAATCTGGGGTAAATCCAATCACTCCGTCAATCGAAGCAGTTTGCCCAGAAACAGCTAATTCCTTTTTGTACAAATCAAGTGACTGCCTTGAACTCATTTCATAATCAGGAGACCAATTTGAATCGCGTAAAAGCCACTCTCCCACAGCATTATATTTTTGCAAAGGAATAGGTGCCTGAATATTAATGCTCCCTTGTGCAAGTCTGTCGAGCGAATAAACGTCTTTTGTCTCAAGCATCAAAATATCACCATCTTGGACTTTTAATTCTCCGTATGTACCAATAAATCCCCCACCTGGTCTAAGCTCTGCGTTGTTAATAAACAGCAAAAGAAATTCTTTTGTTTGATCAAGCCCTGCAAGCTCTGGCAAAACTTTAGAAAGAACAGAAAGATCACTAAGTAAAAATTCTGCCTCTCTTAATTTTTGTTCATATGGATCAAGTGCCATTCTAATTGGACCAACAAGTTTGCCTTTTGGAATTGAATCAAGCTCTGCTAAAGCAATTGCTATTTTTGCTTGAATTAAAGCAATGTCATCAGAGGATGCGCTGAGTCTTCGCAAAATCTCGCGTTTTGTTTCACTAGGAAGCTCATCAAAAGTAATACTTGGTTTAATGCCTTGTGACATTGCAATAATATCGTCAGAGGTTAAACCAGAAAGAGCAATTAAATCCTCTGCCAAATCAATCATCTGTGCAATTGACTCAAGGGCTTTTGACCCTGAAAGCATTAACTGCTTAACACCTTGAATCTGATCACCTGCCCAAGGGATAAAAGAAAGCGACTGCAAAACAGTGAACCCTTTTTGTGTTCGAGCAAATGCATTAGCAGCAGATTCTATTTCGTTCTTTGCTTTTTCAAAATTTAATTCAGATGCAAAATCTCTTGCTGAAAAAATTGATCCTTTTCCACTTTGCGCAGATGCAAAAACTGCACCAGCAGCAATGATAATAGAAAGTGTCCATGCAATCACAAACGCCAAAACAACAATCAATATTATTTTTTTGGTTGGCCTCTTTTTTTTCTCATTGTCACCTTGCGGAAAATGTAAAAATTCCGCTTGCTCTGATGGTAAATGATCTATGCTCATATTTATATTACTTTTTGAAAATTTGAATCTTTGATTTGTGTAGAACAATCATTGCTTACTGAGACTTTTGAAAAATACTGTTCGCGCGGATTCCCTTTACCCTTATATTTTTTATAATATTCAATTGCGCTTTTAATTTGCATCTTTGTGAGCGGATTTGTTAATTGTTTGATAAATCCACCTTCTGCTGTTTCGCGTCTATGATAATGAATAATACTGGCATCTGGATGATACACAACCCTCCAATTATTCTCCCAAAAACGTCTGCATAAATCTTGATCTTCAAAATAGATAAAAAACCGCGGGTCAAATCCACCAACTTGCTTAATGGCTTGTGATCGAATAAACATGGCAGCACCCAATAAATGATCAACATCTCGCGTCTGCCCATGATCCCACTCAGCCATAAGATAATCAGCAACAGATTTTTTTGCATGTTCAATTGAGCGCAATAAAGGAACTCTCCTATATACAATTGTCATTGGATTTGCAAAACGATAACAGCTGTTTTGAATGCTTCGATCTGGATGCAACAACTGAGGGCCAACAATACCAACATCAAGGTTCTTTTCCATAAATCTATACAACTCTTCAATGGCACCAGGAAAAAGAGCAATGTCAGGATTAAATACAAAAAAATATTTTCCACATGCTCTTTCCATAGCAAGATTCATTCCTCCTCCAAAACCAAGATTTGAATCGCTTGCAATTACCTTAACATTTGGAAATTCCTGTTGCACCTTATCTTTTATTCTCATTCCAGGATTATTATCAACAACAATAACCTCATATGTACATTGAGGACATGAAGAAAATATACCCTTGAGAGTCTGGCGCAAAAGTCCTGGGGTATTATAATGCACTATTAAAATTGATACTTCTTTTGCGTTCATACAAACCATTTGTAGATTTCTTTTGCTGGTACCTTTCTACTTTTCATAATCTCTTTTCTCTTCTTGATCATTTTTGGTGTTCGCAAAAGTGCTTGAGTAAAAGCTGAAATATTTTTTGTCTCAAAAAATAACACATAAATTACCCTTGCAATCTCATGAACAACAACTCGTGGGGAAGCAACAAGGCCATGAAAAAACATTTCGTTTTTCATGAGCGTGCTCCAGTGATTCCTTGTTGAATAGAAACTGCGAACTCTTGATTTTGATAATCTGTTTTTTATTTTTTCAAAAATATTCATTTTCTCTTTTCCAAACATTGATCGATAATGATGCGCAATTGCACTCGGAACAAACATTGCCTTCCAACCTGCATGTTGAAGTCTCCATGCCAAATCAACATCTTCTTTATACGCAAAAAAATCATGATCAAAAAATTCATCTTTGAAACGAACATCCTGCAAAGCTTTTGCTCGATACATGACAAGCGCCCCTGAATTTCCAAACACTTCTTGCTCATCATCATACTGCCCTTCGTCTTTTTCTCCTGAACCGCGATCAAAAAATGTTCTGTTCTTTCGTACAAGCAATCCTGTTGAATCTATAACATCAGATTTTATAACTTCACGCATTGGTCCATCTTGAGTATTTTCCTGATAAGCCTTCAAAAGTTTTCCTCCAAAGCTCCCAACGCCTGGATGTTTTTTTGTCTCTTCAATAATCTTTATTAAAAACTCAGGATCCAATATCAAATCAGGATTTGTTGCTATAACAAACTTGTCATTTGTTTGTTCACCCCATCGCTCAAGTGCATAACGAATACCTTGATTATGAGCTGGTGCAAACCCAATATTTCTCGGGTTACGAATAAGCGTAATTCCTGGATATTCTTCCTGAATATACTTACAAACTCCATCATCAGACCCATTATCAATAACCAAAACACGAAAATCAACAAATGTCTGATTTTCAAGAGATTTTAATAAATCTGGCAGAAAAATCATGCTGTTCCAAGCAACAATATTTACAAATACTTTTGGTATCATAGTGTTAGGAGTATATCGCGAAAACGTGTTTTTGACAAAGGGTAATAGTAATAATATTATACTTGACAAATGCCCTCTTTTATACTATTATTCTGTGTCCTTGATAAACAAGGAAGGAGGCAAGATGGCAGAGCAAACTGTGTATACCATTTGCGTGGCAGACAATCTGTTCTTTTCATGGATTCTCAATGGAGGCCAGCGGATTCCAGTGCTTTTGTACAAAGGCGTGGCAACGCTCGTCTTCACAAAAAGAGAGCAATTGGAGTTCATTGATCTTTTGGGGGGGATTCTTGTTGCACGCATTGGCAAAACTGCACGAGAATACATCCGTGCTGAATCCGAAGCAAATGCTGAGCACGTACAGCGCCATGTCCGCGGACTGCAGTCGATGGCATACCCAGACTGGCCAGCTTTTCTTGTTCATGCTGCAATCACAGCAACAGAAGCTGAGTCACTCACAAAAAAATTGGCCAAAGAAAAAAAGCGCCTCACCTGACGCTCCTTACACTCACCAAAGCTCATGCTTTGGTTTTTTGTTTGCTATAAATCGCCCAATGATTTTACTCTTGATTTTTTTGTCACATTAAATCCTAAATACTTCCCTATCATCAAACGCGTTTGCGCATCAATCGCAGGAAACGCTCCAAACACAATAAAAGTAATTGGCAAAAGCGCCCATTGGATAATCATTATAAACCATGTGGTCCACCTAGTAGTTTTTGGACGAGGAGGCAAAAGTGTTAAAGATAGAATTCCTGAAACAAATACTCCGATTGTTGCAACCCGCATTATCTGCTCAAGAGTAAAAGGCGCAGCCTGAACCAATGCCTCAGGGTCAGACGCAGCCCAAAGCGGCAACCACCCAAGAACAAAAATCAAAAGCGGTGCTGTTGCCCAAGTGTACATCCCTTCAATGTGATTAAATAAATACTTTGCTTTTTTACGAAAAGATATTTGTGGATCATTTTTAAAATGTTCAACCATGACTGGCAAATGTTCAACTCCCCATGCCCATCTGCGCTGTTGCTTATAGAGCGCTTTCATTGCTTGAAAATAATTGTCCCCTGTAACCGTGTCCAATGACACTGGCATGAACATTGGAGTAACACGATAGTCTCCATGATAATGTAAAAAGCCCTGCAAAAAAATTCGTGAATCTTCTGAGACAATGTCTCGTTGCCAGAAACCAACATCCTTGAGCATTTTCCATGGCATTGAGTGCGATGAAAAAGTCCAAAGACGTTCTGGCCTAGATAACTCACCCAAAAGCCAGAACGTTGTGCCAAAAGCTGAAATACGCACCGGCGCTTGAGCTGTCCAAATATTATTTGCAAATAAAGCTACTGGCTGATAGGAACTTCTAGTTGGATCTTTCACTGTGCAATACAAATATGTGAGATAAGCAAAATATTGTGGGTGAGCAATTGTATCAATATCAAACGATGACACAACAATATTTTCATCTGCAATTTCAGGAAATTCTGTTTCAAGAATTTTAGCAACCTTTTGCCCCATCCAATTAAGATTTGAACCCTTCCCTGGGATCTCACCTGGTAAACCACTTGGATGAACAATAATAATTATTTTTTTAAATACGCCAGTATATTCTTTTTGAATCTCTTGTGCATGTTTCAAAAAATTCTCTTTATCTTTTTCTTCACCTCCAAAAGCAATGATCATTTTTCCATTTGGATAATCACTGCCTCTGAGCGACTCAAAGGTGGGCTTGATCACATCCATTCCTTCTTTATACGTTGGCAAAAACACAAGATGGTAAATATCGTTTGCCTTATCAAGTGTCTTAATTTTTTCCAACCAATTTACTCGGACAGTCTTTTTATAATTCCTCCATGCATAGAGCAAAAAGATAATAAAATACAAAACTCGGAATAACCAATAAAGATCAAAAACAATAATAAAAACCACAACGTAAACAGGAGCAATAAACGAAAAAACAAAGGCTAATATAAAAGTTAGCCATACAAGTGCTCCTGGCACAATTTCCCAAAAACGGTTTTTGCCGTATTCGTGTGCTGTATCTGACATAGTGGTAATGATGATACCAAAATAGAGCATTTTTTTCAAGGATTCACTATTCTAAAATCCGGTACCGGGAACCGGTTCCCGGTACCGACTAAATAAACAAAACGAAGTAAACAATTGATAGATTACATAAACCGATTTGACGTTCCGATTGGGACAAAAAACGCCCGATCAAAACCGAGCGTCTAGTAGACCAAGCCAATGACGCGCGCCTCTGGCACGCCACTTGCTTGCAAAAGTTGAGAAAAGATCAATGAAAACTGGTCGTGTTGAGCAACTGGCACATACCAATCTTTGCCATTAATGCATCTGTGTGAATCCTTATGTTTGAGTAATGCAACAAGTTCCTCAGACTGGAATTCAATGTAAACAGACACACACGAATAGTCTTGCAAATCACGCTCTTCATACAACCGTGCGGTCGGGAATTTCTTTATCCATTCAGCCATCTGTCTAACACTTGGCCATGTTAATTCACTTACTTTGAATTTCAAGTTAACCCGAAATTCTTGTACTGGAGGGTAATAATAAACAGTTACAATACCCAGATCGCTACCAACAACATGCAACCGAAGTGCGTCGTTATGAGAAAGATAATCACACTCCACTGAATTAACAATCGTTGGTTTTGTTGAATCAAAATACACATGCCCAGAAACAGATGAAGTATGCGAAAGATCGCACAGTAGTTTGTTTGCTGTCTCACGATCAGAATCAAGAATTGTCTTGTAATATCTCGTGAGTGTCTGGGCAAAACACAAATGATGCAAAACCATCATTGCATGGCCATCTGGGATTCTAGTGTGTGGGATGCCAGAATCACCCCATAGCTTGCTACGAAGATTTTTGAGGCGACGTAGATCATCAGGTTGCAATTGCATGTTGTCAGGCAACATTCCATGCAAGCGCGCAACATCTTTATTACTCACCGCAATGCTGGCAAGTGTTGCAAATACCTTGCTTGCCTGTGACCCAATGAAATAATCCAAACCAACTTCCTTCAACAGCCTGTCAATTTGCGTGTTCATCCTTTTTCCTTTTTGGTCTTAAAGGAACCATTGCTTTTCCTGTATATACAGGCGCATTGCTAATGACCGATTAGCAAAGCTGCAATACCCAAGCGTAAATACGCTTCATCCTGGGTAGAAGTTCAAGCCCACTGGAAATCCAGCTTTGCGCATGGCGCAGGCTTTATCACGAAAATCCGTGAATCTTCGGGATGGCGAAGATGTCTCTTTCTTATCACAACCAAAAAACAGAGTCAACAAAAAAACCCTGAAGTAGAACCTTACGGCTCACTTCAGGGCAGGCCGCATCTGGTCAGAGAAACTGACATAAGATGTGGTAGAAAAAAAGAACTAAATGCGCTCGAGTGCTGCTGGCCTGCGTCTGGCATGCAGATCGTTTTCATCAACCCAGACGCAACCAGTAATAGGCACACCAACTGAAGTCAGCACACCCTTGAGTTCTTCCAAGAAATCTCCGTATGGTAGATATAGAATATCTGCAGGAGCCAGACCGTAGATTGGTGGGTCTGCCTTACCTAGACTGAAACATTGCAAAAACGGGATCTGCAAATCCTCAACAGGAATCTCAACAAAAGCAGTTGCATGCCCCCACAATTCATGGTCTTGCGGATGATCTTCCTGCGTCCACACTTGCGGAAACTTATCAAACCACTTCCTGATCTCGCGTACCCGTTTCCAATCAAGCCAACCTTCGCCCCTGGTTTGCAAACAGATTCTCAGAACGTCAAACGGATCAGTTCCGCCAAGCACGATTGAGAACGGACAAGAGTTTATCAGAGTCCTTGCCTGAATAGACACATAATCCCCATCAACCTCAAGCTGTCTACGATCATCAGTGCGAAACTCGAACGTGCGGAAACCATCAAAGGCGCCCTTGGTGCGATAAAAAGGTGTTTGAGAACGAGGTCTATTCTCACGCAGCATGGCAAGGTGCACTGTCTGCAACGAAAGCCCGTCACACCAGTGCTCAAGCGCAGAACGCGCAGAGGTATTATCACGATTGCGCTTGTACCCCGGCCTTCCATGTGGAAACATCAGCTCCCAAAAGTCCTTGAGCATACGCAGCTGCTCAGGCGACAACTGGCATCTCCTTGGCATTAGTTCGTGTAGCTCTGCCAAGTCTCGTTTACTTGCAGCCATTTGCGCAAGCACAACGAAAACTTCAGCTCCTAACTCTCCTCTGTCCTTTCTGGCATTGAGAAGAAAATCAAGGCCCACTTGTTTCAACCATGAAATGATCGCTTCGTTTCCTGGACTACTCATCTTTCAATCCTCTGGCCTGTGGAATAACTGCCCCTGTAAATACAAGTTGAGAAAAGCGGCCAGTTTTCTCAGCAGCACCCCGGAATTTTGCTTTGGGCAAAAGTCCTCATCCTGGGGTAAAGAATTCCTGCTACACCATACACCAATGCGATGGTTGTGCATTAGGTCGTTGAAAAACTAGCGATCTGTCAGCTTATGGGGCCCCTACGACTCATCACTGTACGTTTTGTACGGCTCCTCGTCCCCTTCCCCATGCGCCTACATCTCATCTAGTTTATCAACGTCCCTTAGCACCACAGCAAAACCACGCAAATGCGTAGCTCTTTGGGATGTCAAAGATGCTCCAGTTTTATCACAACTAAAAAACAGGGTCAATTAACCTTTCAAATCCGGTACCGGGAACCGGTTCCCGGTACCGGCAAAGGTCGACAAAAAAACAGAGTCAATGTTGACTCTGTTTTTTTCTTTCTGATTATGAATGTGATGAAATATCTTTTTTCAACCTTTCCAAAAACTTTGCTGCATGCTCTTTGCCACCAAGGCCAAAAGCCAATCCGCCCGCAAGCGCAAGCATTGCTACAAGCCCTGTAAACAAAACTTGGATAAGTTGTGGCGCAATCTGCAACTGTACAAGTGCTGCCATCAAAGTAAAAATGAAAATCGCCCACTTTGAAATTCCTGCCAAAAAGTCAGCTGATGCCAACTTTGCTGCCTCAACTGCACTCTTAACAATTCTACCAACAAAGTTACCAAGCAAAATTCCTGCAAGCAGAATAATCACTGCAATAATAACATTAGGCAGATACATTACGACTTCCTTGAGATACAGTGTAACCTGTTGCCAACCAAGCACATCTGTTGCTGCAATTAAAGCAAAGATAATAAAGAACCACTTTATAATCCACCCAAGCAAATTTCCAATGTGAAGTTTGATTCCTGCTTTCTCACAAGAGCTCTTAAGCTCAAGTCGCGCTGCAAGCTCGTCAATGCGCAAAAACTTCACTATCTGAACAATCACGCTTCTTAAAATGAGCGCAATTACCCAACCGATAATAAAGATTACAATCGCTCCTATAACCCTTGGCAAAAAGTCCACAATACTTGTCCAAAGGCCAAAAAACGATTCTTGTAATACGTCTGATAAAGGCATATTTGTTAATGATTTAAGAGAATTAAATTGTTAAATATTAATAAACAACACGAAAATCTTGATCTGGACACTGATTATCATCAGGAAGCACTTCAACCTTTTCAACATTTGCCCACTTTGGGCCATGCTTACACCAAGCCAGAAATTTATCTAAACTTGGCGCATTTCCACATGCTCTACATTCTATTGTATCACCTGGGGTGTTGGTAATCCAACCTGTTATCCCCATAGCATCTGCCTGCTCTTTTGCACTTATTCGAAACCCAACCCCCTGCACACGGCCATAAATTTTCAATTTAACGATTTGTTTTGAATTCATAATAACAATCCAAGCAGTAGAATGTTCTGTCTTTTATTATCTTATTCTTTGCGACTCTAATATCCTTACTACATTTTGCACATTTAGCATCCTCAAAAACTGCTCCGTTTGAAAAATGATTCAAATGCAAAAGTCTATGTATAAAATGCTCTTGTGGTAATGGAAGCTTATGTTTTTTATAAAAATCAACTTCTGGTTTTAAAAATGCAAACTTTCGACCGTGCTTTTCATCAAGCATTGGTTTCCCTATCCATTCGTCAATGCCGTCACTTAAACACTCTGGCAACTGAGATGTTGGCGTTGGATTTTGAGCATGAGCAAGATTCTCCCCAATTGCATCAAGACTCTCAGGATCAAACTCAAAGCTTCCAAGTTTTTTTAATTCTTCATCATCAGCATGAAGATACATTGGGATCCCACCATATGGTTGATAACTTGGTGAAAATTTTAAAGGAAAAAATTCTCCATACTCCCCGCGCTCTAACATTGCACACTTTAATTCATCAACCCTCTGCCAATAATCAGTTTCAGAATATTCTTTATTAAAAATATGAAACTTTTTTCTATTGAGTCCTGCGCATCCAAAACAATATTCGCAGTTCACGCAATTCATTGAATACTCACAATCTACACACTGATTCATGTATGAAGAAAACTTCGTGTTCGTGCATTCATTACATGAAACTGAATAATACAGATTAGAACATGTTGCTGCTCCAATTAAAAAAGCACAGTTCTCAGTTTTGTTATAACAATGAATAACAAAATAGCAATCACGAGCACTCCATGCGCAAGCATAGGAATTTTTCAAATTCAAACAATTAACAATATACTCTCCTGTACACCCTGGCGAGTTAACAAGTAAAGCTTCTGGCCAAATAACATCTTTTGATAGCCAAGCAATAAATTTCTCCTCCCATTCTTTTAATGACCCGCGACATGATAAATCAACTTTCGATATGTTCTTTTCGTATTCTTCCTTTGACACATGTTTGTCATACCACAGATACTTTTGATGTGTTTGATTTGATGCAAAAAAACAATTCTCTAAATCAAAACTATTGAACACAAAATTACAATTATTGATTTCAGCAGAATCAAATATGTACTTTGATCTGAATGTTTTATCACAATCACCAATCATATAGCCTTCCTGAATGCCGTGACACCAATTAATCATGCATGAATTTTCTGATTCAGAATTAATTGTAAACAAATCGTTTTTATTTATCCCTCCAAGAGTAAAAAAACTATTCACTGCTCCAGATGAAACAGCAGCTATCGAGTTGTGTGTTTCTACAAAATTTCTAGTTGCAGTCATTGGAACATCAAGTTGAAGCTTGCGAAACTGATCAAAAAAAGAAGCCTGGGGATCGTAATCTCGGCCTTGATCTGAAAAATCCTCTGCATACCACTCTTCGTCAGGAAGCACTTTGAGTCCTGTTGCAGGATGCGTTGTAGACACAATCGGCTTTCCTGTTTTTGGATGCTTGTGCCACCACCATTGATATCCAACATATTGCCCTATTGCCAATTTCCATCTTGTATAAGGCGAAACGCTTGAGGGTGGAACATTGAACCTTTCAAACCAACTGATCTCCTCCTCGCTCATCTGCCACTGTTCACCTGTTAGTTTACAAATACGCTCACCTGGCTTGGTAGCGTCGAGTATCGTTTTAACTTTAATATCAAAATTTGGAGTTTTGCTCATAACTATCCATTTTCTTCTAAATAATTTGCATAGCATTTTCTGCACAATACTTTACGATTTGGAAATGTAATATTTTTCCCAACCAAAATTTGCGCAGAACATTTTGCACATGTCTTATTTTCAAATACAGCAAGATTTGATTCATGCAAAAGACTGATTATTCGGTGTGTAAGATGAGCATTTGGCGGAGCAAGACGCTTGCGCCTATAATAATCAAGTTCTTGTTTGAAAAAAGTAAAACGACGATGAATCCTCTCATCAAGCACTGGCTTACCAACCCAATCATCATCACTCATGTCATTAATTGAATCTGGAATTTCTTTAGATGACCTCGCAATGCCTTGCGACAAATCTCCAATAGCACCTGCAGATTCTGCATCAAAAGGCTTGCCTCCCAAAGTACCCCACTCATCCATTCTTGCTGCATAATGGTTCACCCCACCAGACTCACCAAAATACATTGGCGAAAGCCATAATGGGAAAAATTTTCCATACTCATTTGCTTCCATCATGCGACATTTGATCTCGTCTACTTTTTGCCAATACACTCCCTCTAAATACGGTTTGTTAAAAATGTGAAACTTTTTTCTATGTAGACCAACACACCCAAAACAATTCTCGCAGTCATAATTCAAATAACAGTATTCAAGATTTTGGCAACGGTAAGCAGCATAGGAAAAACGAATGTTATCAGATTGAAAAATATTTGATGAATCGTAGCAGCGTGAGGAAAAAACTGGGGATGCATAAGCGCTCTGCGTTCCTTCTGCCCCGTATTGACATCTAAATAAATTTGAAGAGTGTTTAACGCATGCGTAACATTCTTTACAGTCATTTACATCATAATTGTATTCGCCTGTTGTGTTCTCAATTCGCGCACTCAAATTTTCTGGCCACACGGTTTTGTTTTCAACCAAATCATAAAAACGCTCTACCCACTTTGTCATCTCTGATTGCCGGCTAAAATCTACATCTTTAATACGCGCCTCATATTCTGCCTGTGATAATTGCTCATTAAAAAATATGTACTTTTTATGATGTTGATTCGTTGCTCCAAAACAATACTCAACATCCTGACACAAAAAACAAAACGAACTTGAAATAACATCCTTGCAACAACGAATGAACCTGCTATCATGAACATCTTTTGAATCAGAAATACTGTAACTTTCTGAGACATTATCAGAATTCCACACAAGACATGAAGACACTAGCCTTGACGACCACCATCCAAATAATGAATTTTCAGATTCGCACCCAATCATAAACAAGCTATTTCTGTCTCCCCCCGAAAGAAGCGCAATGGAGTTTTCCGGTTCTTTTGTATGACTTCCAGCCGGAAATGGAACAGCAAGCATTAGAGAATGAACAATTTCAAACACACTCTTTGTTGCATTATCATCAACACCAGCAGAGGAAAAATCTTGCTCAAACCACTCTTTGTCTGGAAGCACAGACACGCCTGTTGCTGGGTGATATGGCGCAATAATTATAGCTCCTGTTTTTGCATGATGCTGATTCCACCACTGATACCCAATCCAAAAACTTGCACTGATTTTATGACGCGTAAGTGGCGCATACACAGCTGGTGGCACGTTAAACTTTTTATACCAATCAATCTCCTCCTGAGTCATCTCCCACCTCTCGCCTGTGAGATCACAAACTCGCTCGCCAGGCTCAGTCGAGTCCAAAATTTCTTCTATTTTTTTATCATAATTTGGCGTCCTGCTCATAAAATTTTGGACGAAGATCCCTCCGTAGCTCTGAAGGAGCGAAGGGGGATGACGTCAAGAAT
>JBDRLV010000037.1:0-10353 GCA_043812755.1 Patescibacteria group bacterium
TGGAGCGGGAAACGGGGATCGAACCCGCGGCCTTCTCCTTGGCAAGGAGACGCTCTACCACTGAGCTATTCCCGCAATATTTCTTGTGGGCATCAGTATAACACGCTCTTCCACACCTTTCAAGTATTGACAAAGCCGATCACAATCAATAAACTGCGCACGAGGAAAGGAGGAGGTAATGTCAAAGAAACACAATTGTCCAAAATGTGTCTATGTCAAAATTAGAGGGAAAGGTGCGAAAATGCATTGCCCCTCATGTGGTACATACTACTACATTGACCGCACTGGCAAACTCATTCAAACCGACAAAAAAACCTCATAACCCTAACCGCAACTTCATGCGGTTCTTTTTATTCATCCCTGCTTTCATACTTGCGCACCATATTATAACAAACTGCCCAATCGTATTTTTCAGCAAAACGTTTAACTGCATCAAGTAATTTCTTGTTCTGCTCTGCCTGAGCAATAAAAACCGTATTGTCCTGATTACGTTCAATCAGACGATCCTGTTCAGCAAGCGATACATCAAGCTCACGCAAACTGCGCTCTCGATATGAATTAAAATGATTATGAAGAAGCTCAATAAACATTTCTTTTGGAAACTCAGCCAGTTCCTCAAGCAAAGGAAAATCCTCTTGCTTTATATCGCGATTCTCAATGAGCCTGCCAAGCCATTGCTCATCAAGTACTGATCTGTTGCGCTGAGGCACCTGCCCCTCTTTTTGTTCTGTCATATAAATATATCTTACACAAAAATGAAAAATTGAGCTACAATAAAAATAGCCTGAGAGTCAGGCTAGAATGTTGAAAGAATCTCGCGCAGACGCACAATGTGCGTATGATAGAGATGATAAAAAACGATAAACAGCAGGCCAAAACCAATGAGAACATAAGGCATGGCAAGTGAGAGTGTATCTACTGCGTCGGGATCAATCGGCATAATCAAAATGATCACACCACCCATCAAGACCATCGGCCCCAAAATGAGTAACATCCATTTGAATAGGACGCTGTTTACAAGAGCCAGACGCAATACCTCAACGCGGGGATCTCCCTCATGATCCTGACAGCGAGCTTTGAATGATCTGTAGCCAGAGTGTTTGTCTGCGTTTGGTGACATGGCAATTCCTCCTTAGCAACCTGTTGTGTCATATCCAAGTTGTTCAAGCATCTTGCGATAGTGGCGAAACCACAAGCAAGCAGAACCTGGCAACAAACCGATAAAGATTACGGCTCCTGAGAAAAAAAGCATGAATTCATGGTGGATTGATTGCTTGTCAAAAATCTCAAGAGCAAAAGCCCCAGCAACAAAAACCATGAACAGACCAAACATCATTTTGATGTCTTCGCGAAGCCAGGCCATGGTATTCATAATCCTGCCAGCGCGATCCTCTTGATCTTTGGTCAAAGGACGAGCTTCACTCATAAAGGCCTCCTCAATATTTACAATATCAGAACTTAAACTAAATGTCATCTTTAAAACCTATCCTGTCATTCTGGGCCACACCAAAGGTGTAGCGTAAGAATCTCTATGCAATGGGATCCTTACGTCGCCCCGTCCTTCGACAGGCTCAGGACTCGGCTCCTCAGGATGACAAAATAAATATGCAAAAATATTTACAAGAAGTGGAGCGGGAAATTAAAAAACTCGCAACCCAAACTTACAAAGCTTCAAACGACAGATTCGCTATTCCACGCTCTTTAGGAGTCAGTAATCCAAAACAACGCAAACTGTTAAAAAAGGGCTTCTCTTTTTCGCGCCTGCCAGACGCACAGCAGTGGAAAATTTGGGATTATATAATAAAGAATTCAAAACTACATGAAGCGCAAATGGCGGCAATACGATTTGCTGAGGAGCGTGTAACACGACCACAACCGGTAGCCGCAGGCTTTCCTGCCCACCGTAGCTTTAGCGAAGGTGGGAGCCTGCGCTTGAAACGCACCCTAAAGGGTTCGGCTACCAAGCCGAATGATATGCTTGCATGGCGATATGTGCGCAACTGGAGTAACCACATTGATAACTGGGGGCATTCAGATGTGCTTTCCAAAGTATATTCGTTTTTACATGAACGCCATCCTGAGCACATTTATCCAACTCTGAAAAAATGGAACAAATCAAAACGCATGTGGCATCGCCGAATCTCAATCGTATCACTCATCTACTACGCTTCAAAAAACCGCAAAGCCCCTCCGCTGTCAAAAGTGATGCCCCTTGTCGAGAACCTGATCCACGACGATCATCACTACATTCAAAAAGCAGTTGGGTGGACTTTGCGTGAGTGTTATAATTTATATCCGCAAAAGACTTATGCTTTTCTCAATAAACATATTAAGCAATTACCTGCAATTACATTTTCTTATTCAACAGAAAAACTATCAAAGACTGAAAAAGAAAAACTGAAGACCAAGCGAAAGAAATAACACTTGCCAAAAATAAAATAATCCATTACAATTGAGCACTACAAAGATCATTACAAAACCAGATGAGATGTTGGCGCATGGAGAAAGCAACGAACAGCTGTACTAAAACGTACAGCGACGAATTGCAAGGGCCCCATAAGCCAACAGATCTCTGGTTTTGTAATGATCTCACAGGCCGCGGTGCTGGAATTGGTAGACAGGAAGGACTTAAAATCCTTTGGCCGTAAGGCCGTGTGGGTTCGATTCCCACTCGCGGCACCAAAAAAGCCCTATTAGGGCTTTTTTGATTAATGCCCACAGCATACACACAAAAACTTGCGTTTTTTTTCATTTTCCAACACAATACCTTTTGATACTAATTGATATATAAATATGCCATCTAAAAAATCCACAGGAAACAGTGCAGAGGGGTCAGCGCAAGAGGCTAAACCTAGCACAAAAAACCCAACACCACAAAGAAAACCTGCTCATAAACCTTGGCACCAACAGCCAGCAGGAATCATCAGTATTATAGCTGTTATCGTTGCTATTATTGCGTCTGTATCAGCTCTAACTCCAAAGCAAGAACAAGATGAAGTCGCCAGACAAGCACTCAACTCCCTAGCTCAAAAAACAACAGAGCAAAACAGTAAAATAGAAGGATTAAAAAATGAATTACAAAATCTCCAAGATACAGCAAAAAAATTAATGCAAAAACAACTGAATGTTAAAGCAGAAGACGGCCTTGTAACAGCCACCCCTTTTCTCTTCACACTTCCTGAAGCTTGGACCATGAACGAAGAGCCTCTTAAATCATCTGAGAGTACTTTCGTTGTTGTGAATTCTGAAGGAAAAGAAATGGCATGGATACAATGCCCAGCTGGAGACACAAATGAAGACGCATGGACATTTCAGACAACAACAAAAGAAATTGTAGAGGAAGATATAAATTACAAAACCGAATTCCAAATTGGAACCCCAATAGAAGAAGGCGTCCAATATAAATACTTGATAACAATGGTAGTAACAGATAAAGAAGAAAAACCAGCTAATGTTCAAAATCCAGATTGCCTAATTACATCATTGCAAGAGGCAACGGCTCAGGATGAAGAAACTTTTAAAACAATCTTTGACTCAATCAAATTTGTAGGACAAGAATAGAAAGATAGAAAACACTGCGCTAAGCGCAGTGTTTTTTGTTTCTCTTGCTTCAAACGCCAAGCTACTGCATAATAAGAATACATATATGCTAGAGCACGACGACCTGAATAAAATTAATAAAGAATGTATTGTTAAACAAAACGCTACTGATGAAGAGCGTCAAGTTGAAATTGGTCTTCGCCCACAAAAACTTGATGATTTTATTGGCCAAAATCAATTAAAAGAAAACCTGCGAGTCAGCATTGAGGCAGCTCATAAACGTGGCGAACCAGTTGAGCATGTTCTGCTTTATGGCAACCCAGGACTTGGCAAAACAACACTCGCCCACATTATTGCCAATGAAATGGGAGGACAAATTCGCGTTACCTCAGGCCCTGCGCTTGAGCGCGTTGGCGACCTTGCTGCCATTCTTTCAAACCTTGGCGCAGGTGACATTTTATTTATTGATGAAATCCACCGCATGAATAAAACAATTGAAGAAGTACTTTACCCTGCAATGGAAGATTATGCACTCGACATTGTTGTTGGAAAAGGGCCAACTGCTCGCACTCTTCGACTCAGTTTAGAAAAATTTACAATCATTGGTGCAACAACCAGACTCTCACTCTTATCTTCCCCTCTACGCGACCGGTTCGGTATTACCTTTCATTTAGATTTTTATGAAAATGAAGATTTGGAAAAAATATTGCATCGCTCCTCAAATATTTTAGATGTTCCAATCGACAATGAGTCTGTGTGCCTTCTGTCAGCGCGTTGTAGACAGACACCACGCATTGCCAATCGCCTTTTGCGACGAGTACGTGATTTTGCACAGGTGCGCTCAGACGGAAATATAAATCAAAACGTATGCCACAGTGCTCTCAATCTTCTTGATATTGATGATCAAGGACTTGATCGCACAGATCGTATGGTTCTTGAAACAATTATTAAAAAATTTAATGGTGGGCCTGTTGGACTTTCAACAATCGCTGCAGCAACTCAGGAAGAAATTTCAACAATTGAAGAAATCCATGAGCCATTCCTTCTAAAGATGGGTATGCTCCAGCGCACCCCAAGAGGACGCACAGTTACAAAAGCAGGATACATGCATCTTGGCCTTCAAATGCCAAAACAAACACTCATATGATCTCCTTTCCTGTGTGGTTATTACTAATCCCATTTGGCATATTTGTGCTTTTTTTTATTTTGTACAGCATAATTAATTTTTTCCACTTGTTGCGCTTTGGGGTTAGAAGTAAAAAACTTTATATTGTTATGGTGGTCTTTTTGTTTGCAACAATTTGGATATGCTCAGATGCCATCACAGAATTATCAAATTATAATTGGGACATGATAATAAGACTTGGAGGCTCCTATGATTTTAAATCAAGTGGTCTTTTTGATTTATGATGGATATCACAAAATTGCCAAACAAAAGACCAAATGAACATCTTCTCTTAATTCTAAGACGTCATTGGATTGAGTTGTTTAGAATTGTTGCGATATTGGCCGTGTTATTAATCATCCCTGCTGTTGCCATTGAAATGTATTCTCAGACATACTCACTATGGCTTGAAAGCCCAGCTTTTGGACCATTTCTCATTGTTTTAAAAAACATCTATTTGCTTGGATTGTGGCTATTTGCCTTTATTGAGTTTAGTGATTATTACCTTGATTCGTGGGTCGTTTCAAACGAAAGAGTGTTGAACATTGAACAGCATGGACTTTTCCATCGCATTACCTCAGAACTTCATTTGGCACAAGTTGAAGATGTGACTGCTGAAACACAAGGGCCAATTCAAACAATATTCAATTTTGGGAATGTGCAGGTACAAACTGCAGCAGAGCGTGCCATGTTCCAATTTAAAAATATTCCTAACCCAGAGCGCGTGAAACAAAAAATCCTCGAGCTTGTGCATGAGGATAAAAATCGACATGGGCTTGCTGACACAGAATAAAAAACCTTCCTGACTTGTCATTCTGAACCCAAAGGGCGAAGAATCTCCTCAATGGGATCCTTTGTCGGCTCCGCCTCCTCAAGATGACAATCTATGTGGTTTGAAATTACCAAGTATACGACTGCCAAATCCAATCAGCTAATTTGTTTGCATCTTGAAAACTTTGAGCACGCGATGATGACCCAAGAGTTACTATTAATAACTCTTTTTGTTTTGCTTGCCACTGCGGGCGAATTGACACAACAAAATTCCAGCCTGATTCATCCAAATAACCAGTCTTGCCTGAGAGCACATATACATCATCATACTCGCGGCTGTACAACATCCAGTTTGTATTTGTCATTTTTTTCTTTGCACCTGAAGATCCAGTTATATAACGCACAGATGTACTTGTGCAACGCCTTATTGCATCTTCTTCAAATGCCACCTCTGCAATCCTTGCCACCTCCCTTGCTGTCGAAACATTGCGCGTATCCATTCCAGACTGGTCTGCAAACACAGTTCTTGAAAGATTAAGCGAGCCTGCAAGTTCATTCATTTTTCCTACAAACAAATCTTTGTCCAACCCTGTTGAATGAGAAATGGCAACAGCTGCATTGTTTGCTGAGCCTACAAGCATTGCATACATTAAATCAGAAACATGAAAACTGTCACCACTACCAACATATAATTTTGCACCACCCACATCATCCTGAGGCCCAATAAATTGCCATTGTGATTGATCAATGTGTTCGTTTGAAATCACGGTTGCTGTAGCTAGTTTTGTAAGTGATGCAATCGGCCAACTTTGATTTGCATTTGAAGCACTCAAAATCTTCCGGCTATTGCGATCAATTACAATATAGGAAGTTGATGAAACAACAGGTGGTGCGCTATGTGTAATTTCTTTCGGAGGAAGATCAACAGGCCTATATTCACCAAGCTGCTCTGGATACTCACTCCAACCATACTGCTCTGCCCAGTCTTCAAGATCAATTAAAAAACCCGCAGCTGAGTTTGGTTTTGCCTGATAAGTACGCGCATCAAAAGCATTCTGTAAATCAGGCCGCCCTGCATATACACTCATAAGCTGCGCGTTTGTGGAAGCAAATACTCCTGTGGGACACACAGAAAGAAATAAAGCGAGTAAAAAAATAAGCCCAATGTTTTTCATGAATCTATTATACCAAAAAACAGAGCTGTGTGCTCTGTTAATTTACCTGTTGGATTTCTTGCCTCATTTTTCCCAAAAGCGCTACTAACACTTCATGCTCTTTTGCATTCTCCTCAAGGCCTAAATCTGTGCGCAATCTTTTCTTGCCGTCTTGAACCTTTGCCTCAAGCTCTTGATGCGGAACTTTCATTGCATTTTCAATTTCACCCCAACCTGCATCCATGCCTAAACCTGCCTCATAGGCATGCTGAATTCTTTCTGTTTCCATTTGTTCATGAAGACTCATCTGGCCCAACACATCACCTGTTTTATCAACATCTGCAAAAACACCTTTCAATTGTTCGTGATGGTCGATTCCTTGTTGTTGCTCTGCCATATTTTAATTAATATCTTTCTAATTATATTTTGCATCAGTATTGTGCGAAGAAGATACTGCTTGATCAAAATCAATCACATACACTCGTGGTGTCTTTTCAAAAATTAACTCACCGTTTGAATCTCTTTCAAAAACAACAATAAAATTTCCCATGTGAGTGTGCCCATGCTCAACCTGAAGTTCTTTTAAAGAATTTTTTATTCTTTCAACTTGCTTATAAATCTCATCAAGATACAAACCACCTTTTTCTTTCCAATCTCCAACAGCTGGACCTTGCAAAACTCTAGTAAACACGTCAACTGTCATGGGCTTTTTTCCTACCCTAGCCTTTACGATTGGCTCAACAGGTACATAATCAAATCCTTTTTCTTTCCAAAAATCAAATGCCTCAAATGCATCTTTCCATGCTTCATATGCTTCAGATTTAATGTGGCGAATAATCACCCTGTTACGGAGACTATTTTCAGGATTACCAGGAACCACATCAAGTAAAGTTGTACCTGATCCTGATTTATCAAACTCTCCTTTGACAAACCGGCCTTCATGCTGATCATACAAAGGAGTCGTTTGTGCCAGCTTCCTTAAGGCACTAAACTCTTGTGGATAGGAAAGGAACAATTGCATGTGCTCATCATCTGGTAAACTGCAGGCAAGTATTGTAGCGTGTTTTCGAACAGATTCATCGTCGCTCTTTAGTCTCTGCTCAAGAATTTCTACTGCTTGCTGAATCAACCTTAGTTGTTCGCTTGGCTTCACATTTGAGATAAGCATTATCGCATGCTTAAATTCACCAAAATTGTCGCTTCCTAATCCTTGTTCAACCAAACCCCTTACCTTCTCCTGTAGCTTAGGTTGAGAAGACTCTGGCAATTTAGATATCACAGATGCTGCAAAATCACGCATGTCAAGATCTTGGTCATCTAAATTCTGTTTTACAGCATCCTCTAAGGTGCTATACAGGCTGTCGAATTTAAAAACTGGTCCGTGAAGAAAAACAAACATACCCTGCTTTCGAATTTCCGGATTCTTATCTTTCAATTTTTCCTCAATATTAGTGGTAAAAATCTCCCACAGTCTTTGTTGTTCATCCTCTGGAACAATGGGTATTAGACGTGCAAATCCTCCATGCTCAGATGAACAACTTTTATCATTCAAAACATTTTCAATAACTCCAACGGCTAATTCTTTAAACCTCTGTTGATGCTCTTGCGGAACTTTTGAAAGCGCTTTCAAAGCCTGAAGTTGCACTTGCCTATTATTATCACTTAACCCTTGACCAACAATATTTTCAAAATCTTTTTCTAATAAAAACTGTGAAAGTATAACTGCACAATCACGGGTGCTTGGACTTTTAGCTTCCTCTATCCATTTGCCTAAAACCTTTGTAGCCATCTCCTGAAGCTCAGTGCGTTGATCCTCCGGAATTGCTGGAATACTTCTAATAGCCTCAAAACCAAAATACAAACCACATTCTTTTAACACATCTTTTATGTAATCAGACAACTGATCAGCAAATTCAAATCTTTCACCTTCTGGTAATTGCCTAACATGCTCTGCAGCTGCTAATCTTACATTTGGATCATCAGAGCTAAATGCATTATTTATTCTTAAATCACGCTTAGACTGGACTTCAGTTGTAGTCTTAATGTATCTTTCTGCATCCTTTATTTTTAGAGGAGGATCACCTGGTAAATGATACATTTCAATATTACGCAAAAACAGGGACCTTTCTTTTTGGTCCCCACTTTTTTGATTTTCTATTTGTAATTCTGGTGGCATTAGTCTCTCATTCATATAAATCATTCTAAACCAAAATCATTTTACTTCCATTGTTTTGTTAGCTCCACCCCAGTGTAAAAATATTTCAAAATTTCATCCCAAGTCTTTTCCTCTTCATTTGCCATACAAAGCGCCTCAGTTGCACTCATCCCAACTCCATGCCCCCAAAGCTGTCTTCCTTTTACTTTATCACATGGACACGCCACAGATTTTAGCCAATCTACTGAACCTCCCCATACCTCAGACCAGTCGCGAGTTCGCCCATCTGATCTTGAATAATAAGGCGTCAGAGCATACTCACCATCATATGTAACTATTATTCCTCTTGTGTCTGCAGCAGCCTTTGCAATTGTAGGAGAGCGGAGCTCGTGCCCATATCCATTATAAACTTGATCATCAGCAGTGGATGAAATAGTAAAAAATTCTTTTGCTCTTTTTGTGCCACGCATAAAATGGAAATATGCATAAGTTCTTGCGGCTGTGATAAGAGCTTTTTGATATTCAGGATGTGATGAATTTGAAGTCTCAGCAAGCCCAGCTACATAATCTTCAATTGGTAGCTCATTAATAAGCCACGTGCGATCTTTGTAGTCATTGTAGCGAAGCTCAAGAATGTTACGGAATTGATTGTCTGGATTCGTATACTTACGAGTTACTCTTCGATCAAAATTATTAACAGTACAAATCGCACCATCTGTTGTTGGAACAAACCGAATCCAATACGATGTGGACTCAAGTCCTTTGCCACGATTAAACCAGTACTTTCCTTTTTTATAAAATGATGTAACGTGTTCGTTTGCATTCATCTCACCTAAAAGTGCACCATCACCTCCCATTAAATTCCACTGTTTATCGCAACTCACCTCAACTTGCCAAGCTGTTTCTTCATCAACTATTAAAACCCCAACACGAATATAAGGCTCATCAATATAGTTGGTTGTGTCATAACGAATATCTTCCTGCCCGATCACTGGTGAGTTTATAATATCAGGAGAAGTTGCTGTAACTGTCACAGGAATATCAATAAAAAAGTCTGGAACAATTGTGTCATTGACTGCCATTATATAACGCACAGTGTGTTTGCCAATTTGATTCGGCGCACTAAATTTAAAATCTATGAACTCAAGTCCGCCTGGGTTAACTGGTGTGCCTGTGTTCATTGCAAGCTTGGTTGATGTAAGCCATGAAGAGTGGTGCGTATTATAAACCAATGAAGCAATGCGCACATCTGGCATTTGGATTGCTCTTTTTTCCCATGCAACTGTTCCTGTGTTTTTTATTCCAACTTTGTATGAAATCTCTTCACCACCAGTTGCTGTAATTTCTTTTGCACTGCGAAGCAACAATATAGCTGATAACCCCTCTGTTGGTGAAATATTTTGCACGACTGGTTCACTCTGGGTTCCCCCACTTTTCAAAGAAGAGTTAGTGGAAGTTGCTGGCGGTTGCGGATCTGCAACTGTGATATTGATTGTAAATTCTCCACCTGGGATCCAAACTTTGTTCTCTGCTGCCAAATAAAATGTTTCTTCATAATTGCCACGCAC
>JBDRLV010000038.1:0-6949 GCA_043812755.1 Patescibacteria group bacterium
ATCAACATATACTGATACAGGACCATTTGGAGTTACCACAACTCTGATTGGTGCAACTGTTGAAATCACATCATTAAATTCTGGACTAATCTTTTCAAAATTAACCTCTGCCATTCCACCACTTAACTCAGCCGTTCCAAATAAGGTAATCATTACCTCAGGTGAAGTCATAGATTTAGTTTGAACCTCTTCTCCTTGATAAGAGGTAATCTTTGTATTGTATGTTTTTTCAGTTACAAATGTTCCATCCTCTTCAATGACCCATGCTTTTGCAAGTCCCTCAAGTCGAGAAACCCCAAGGATGCTATTCCCATGCATATATATATTCCCGTACATATCAAGCGTTGTCATATTTGACTGATTTATACCTGATGCAATATTAACAGTACCAGGTATTGCAGGAGCTGGTTCATTAATTAATGGATTAAAATATGTAAGATTTATGAAAGTTATTATCTTATTTGTCTGGCCAGCAGCACCAGTAAATGGCTCAAGAGCAAATCCAATAATAGGGCCAGCTGAAGTTGCCTTCATTGCAAAGCCTGGCTTTGTATTTGATGAAGTTAAAGGATCCCCAACTTGAATGTCGCCGTTTTCACGCGACACCTTTGTAGGCACACGACCTGCAAGGGCAATAGGGAAGCTTCCTTTTTTGAAATCTCCTGCAAGGAATCCAGGGCGAGTTGAAACTATACCTGCAAGAGTGGCTTGATAACTGGTTGATGACTTTTTAACATGCTCACTTGCACTTGCAAATACAACCACATCCCCTGCTTCAAGGGCATCATTTGATGGGAACATTTCAGCAAAGTCATAGCTTCCTGTTGACCAACCAGCAGCATTAGTGCGCATATAATCAAGAGTTGGCGCACCTGTTGAATCATAATAAATATATTTATCAGTTTGTGGCACTCCCTTATCTGCTGGATAAATATTTCCGCCCACAATCATGTCACCTGAAACCTTCATTACACCATCGTTGGTAATATAGGCCACCTCAGTATCAGAAGTATTTTTAATTGAAAGTCTGTAATTAGTTGAATCAACTACTGAATTTGAAACACTCATAGCAACCTCTTGTGCATCCGTTCCACTCCAGCCTGAACCACGAAATGAGAGTGAGTGGGAATCTTTGCCTTGGGTTGTTACGTCAGCAGTACCGGTTGAGGTAAACGCAAAGTCTGCGTTAAATGTTGGGATTGAGCCATCGTTTGCTATCACCCCGCCTGCATGCCAACCCGGAGCAACAAACACCATTACTATTCCTTGACCTGGACCTACAAAATCACCAATTGCGTGACCAATGATCACGCCTGGCAAATCAGACTTCATACCAACTCCAGCAACTGACGAAACAGTAATTGAATCCCCTGCTGAAATCGCTCCATTCTCATCAGAAACTTTCATCTCAACACGCCCAGCAAGAGCAACAGGCATTGGACGATCTGCTTCATCAATATTAAAACCAATTGAGTTAAAGTCACCGACATCCCCAGCGCGCGAAATTACTCCAATAAACTCACTTTCATTACTTTGATCAGCTTTTACTAACTGACGGATAACGTCTCCGGTTGTTGTTGTCACCTCAACTGTACCAAGCGCCACCAAATCACCATCCACTACATCTACTGCTGTTGGATATTGCTCATTGTAGTCGGCAGTAGCAGACCCAACACAATCCATTAAAACCTCATCGTCAAGGTCTGATTGCGATCCATGGCAAACAGCATACGTTGAGTCAGTAGGGTCTAAATCGAGTTCGATAAATGTTTCAAAATCTGCTAGCCCGGTTGTATCATCATCTGGAGTACCTGAAAAAGTTACAAAATCGTTTGTCTGAACGCCGTTTGTTTTTGTTATTACAAATGTGTCGTCACCTGCTACATCACCAATATCGTTTGCCCCTATTCCAAAGGAGGTTCCGTCTGTAGCAAAAACTATATATGGGTCAGATTGATCATCAGCTTCAGCGGCTTCGATATGTAAAGTAGCATCGGTTGTTGCTTGATAAAGCTCAATATCTGAACCAGGAGAAGCTGTACCAATTCCAACTCTACCAATGTTGTCAATAATAAATGGTGAAGTATCATCGGAGGTATCATCATCAACCCTACAGGATGTTCCAGTGCCTAAATTCTCAATCAAAAAGGTCGAATCTGTACCTGCTGCATTATAAACATGCACTTGAGCTGTTGGATCATTTGTACCAAATCCTGTACCGCCAGTATCTCCTTCAATAACGAAAATGTTATCAATTGTAACAGCGCCAGATTGAACCTCGAAATCATTCCCTGCAGTTACTCCTAACTTTATCGTCACACTATCGCTTGCACCATTACCCAATGTCGAAGTTGAATTGGTACTGAATGTGCCATTGACAATTGTTGTTGTAAAATAAGCAGTACCATTAACTTCAAAATCATCATCTACATAAAGATCCTCACCATTGAGTGTTATATAAGTAGGAGTTCCGTTTCCAATCGTTACTGACCCGAGTATGTCAACAGTATCACCAACTGCATCTCCTAAAGCTACATTACCATCCACCTCAAGTGCATCCTGAACATAAAGGTCACCATCACCAGTTGCAGTTCCAATTGTTCCTGCAGCACCTATGCGTGCGTTTCCACCAGCAACCCACAAGCCAGTATTTGCTGTTGTTGCACCAGAAGCTGTGAAATACCCAGCCACATTAGTTCCAGATGTAACATTTGTATTTATGACAGATGAATATACACCATACGCTGTATGAGCTGTGTTTGAATTAGCACCCGATCGTTCAATATTTAAGACAGATGATGAGTCACTGGCTGTACCGGCTTGAGAGGTATTTGTTAATTTCATTGTGTTTCCTGAGCTTGTTTTTGTAGATGAAATATCAATAGCATTACCAGTTGTATTTGCAGTATCATTAATATCAAATATTGAAGTGTCTGTATCAAGGGTAAGGGTAAAATCAAGCGTGGCTGTTGGATCAAATGTTATTTCTCCAGTACTGTCAAAAGTTGCAATAGCTACACCTGCGTCTTCAATTGTAAAATCTCCTGTAGAATCCATGTTAATGCTAAAAGCATTTGCACCAAGACTAATCTCTGTAGCTAAATCAACTGCCAAGGCGTCCTTAAATTCAGAAAAATCCAAACTATCTGCTGTTACGCCAACTGTCACTGTATCTGTTACGCCTGCAGTAGTTGTTATCCCTGTTCCCGCTGCAATTGTAATTGTATTGCCAGATGAAATTGTTTGAGGAGTTCCAGATGTTCCAGCAAGAGTAAGTAAATCAGACGCCCCACCACTCAACAACACAGTTCCTGTAGCATTTGGAAAGGTGATTGTTTTATCCGAAACAGTAGGGTCGGTAATGGCAAAAATTGTTAAAATGTCATTGCTTGTTGCGCCTTCAAAATTTAAAGCACTAGTACCAAGCAACGCTCCGTTTACTGTTACATCATCTGTCACTGCATCCCCTAATAACAGACTCCCATCAACCTCTAACTCATTGGTCACATACAAATCTCCTGGCCCACTTGCTGTTCCACCTGTGCCTGTACCAACATTTGTTGTTCCATCAGCATCAACAGTAAATACATTCCCATATTCAGAGCTACTCCCAATATAGATATAATCTGTTGTTGATGTTCCACTATGAAGTGCGAAAACAGATGCTCCTGTGGCGCTCATTGCGTCATAGGCCTTAAAGTAAGCAGCAGAACCGCTGACTGAGAGAGAGTTTGCATCAATAAATATACCAGAAGTTGATGTTTGAGAAGTTGTTGCTCTTATCGCTTGATGATCATCATCAGTTTGTACAATATCAAGAGCAATCTGATCGCCTCCATTTGTAATGTCTAATTTTGCATCACCTGATGCTGCTCCGATTATCACTCTGTCACCTGCCCCATCAATCGAAAGAGTATTTGCATCAAAGTTGATTCCATCTAATCCTCCTGAAAGTGTAACGGCTAAATCATTTGCTATAGTCATTGTGCCGGCATTGACTGTAATCGTGTCGCCTGAAGCATCTCCAAGAATAACACTCCCATCAACCTCTAACTCATTAGTCACATACAAATCTCCTGGCCCGGTTGCTGTTCCACCAGTGCCAGTTCCAATATTCGTTGTTCCATCATTATCAACACTGAAATGAGTAGTATCATTAGCGACAATAGAAGACATCGCCTTAATAAGCAAGTCGCCTGTATTTGTTCCATCAGAATCCAAGACCAATGTTGCACCTGTGGTAATACTATCATCTGTTAAAAAGTATCCTGCGCCACCTGTTGTTGCGCCAAGAGTAGTTACAGAAAGCCCATAAGTTCCAGTAAGAGTATTAGCAACAATCGTGGTCGCGTTGGAAGTCCCTGTGTAGGTTTGAGAAAAAGTTCCAGTTCCAGAATTCATTGTAAGAAATTTGTTTGCAGCGACCGTAACATCACCATTCAATCCAACCGCGCCTGTACCTGTGGCAAATGTACCGATTCCGCTTTGCGCAAAATTGGCATAAACAGTTACATCATCTTCTGCTGGATCGCTTCCTAAAATCGTATCTCCATTCACTGTCAAATCTTCAACTGTCAAATCATCATCTATAACCACATCATCAAATCTTGAAATCCCAGAAGCAGCCCAAAGAGCGTAATTATTAGTAATAACTGCTGAACCACCGGCTGTTGGAGCATTATCAATATAAAGAGTTGCAGCATTGGTTACGGTTTGGGCAGAACCAGCTGTGATTGTTGGCCCTGTAAATTGATTAAAGCGCGCGTTTGCTACTGCGCCTGTAATTGTTTGAGTAAATGTATCTGAAAGGAATATAATCTCTTCGCTATTTGAACTTTCATCTACATGGTCAATGTCAAGCGCTGCGTCAGGTGAAATATCTCCGATACCAACTGACCCATCATCGTCAACAACAAATGCAGTGGTATCAGTTAATGTCCCATCGTCATTTACTCGCAGTGCAAGCCCTGTCCCTGCTGTTGTTATATTGAGCGCAGTGCCTGAATTTGATGCATAATTTTGAGTAATATCAACAACATCAGCAGTAGAAGTTAAAGTACCAGTTGTTTGGGTTGCATTGTCAGAAAAAGATGCAACTGCTCCACTCACTGTAAGTGTGCTTGCAAATAAATTGTTTGTTATTGGACTTCTTGAAACATTAACTAAATTCCCAGAAATAGCTGGGGTTGTAACAGCAGTGCTGTATGTTGGAGAAAAGTTAATACTTGCAAGATTTGCAGTTACTGTAGTATCTGTTGCTGCTGTTGGGTTTACTGATATGCCAAATAGCGTACCTGAGTCAAACGTATTTGATGTTGATGTAATGTCAATCCCTTTTCCTGTTGTAAGAGCATCAAGAGAAATCCCTAAACCAGTTCCAGTAGTTAAACTATCTGCCACAACAGAAACCACTGACCCAGTCATTGCTCCTGTATTTGTAAATAAAGCATCTGTTCCAGTTGTATCAGATGACTCTACTTCAAAATTCGCATCAGGAGTTGTGTCGCCTATTCCAACCTGGCCTGCTGAATCAATTCGCATTCTTTCTGTCATTGCTGCTCCATTTGGGCCTCTGGTTTCAAAAAACAAACCCGCGTCCTCAGAACCACTGGTTACGTCTTCCCAGATTACCCCAACCGAACCCGCATCTTCATCAGCCCCTGCACTGTCCTCAAGCAAAAACTTAATACGACTTCCAAATCCATTTCCAGGAACGCCTGTTAATTGTTGGCGGTAGATTGAAACAGGAGATTCTTCTAATGTGTTTCCTACATCATCGCGTTGAATTACATGAAGTGGCATGTCATTTGTGAGTATCTCAACCTTGGCTGTAGGAGTTGCAACTCCTATACCAACTTTCCCATCACTATCAATAATAAATGGCGTCGAATCTGTCAGGGTCCCATCATCATTTGCTCGGAAAACATTACCTGTCCCTGCTGTTGTAACATTAAGTGCAGTGCCTGAATTTGACGCATAGTTTTGAGTAATATCAACAACATCAGCAGTTGAAGTTAAAGTACCTGTTGTTTGGGTTGCAGAATCAGAAAAAGTTGCAACTGCTCCACTCACTGTAAGCGTGCTTGCAAATAAATTGTTTGTTGTTACGCTTCTTGAAGCATCCAGCACATTCCCACTGATAGAAGGCGTAACAACTGCTGTACTGTATACTGGGGAAAGTTCAGCATCTACTAACTCACCGCTGATATTACCAACAGCAACTGTTGAACCTGAATATATATTTAGGGCGCTACCAGAAGTTAGATTAGCAGAAGACGCATCAACTGTTAAAACATTACCTGTTGTAAGCGACTGATTTACTACACGGACAAATGTCCCTGTTGTATTTGCAGTACTTGTAATCATCACTGGAGCATTAACATTTGTGTGGACTGAATCAGTCAAGTAAAAATATGACCCTTCAGTATCTAAATCAATATCAACATCACCAGTCCCTGCTGGGTTAATATGAATATTTTGATTTGTTCCGCTAAGAATATCTAAATCCCCTCCTGCAGGACCAGTAATTGAAGCAGCGCCGTCTGCATCAACGAATGTTATATCGCCCACTGTACTAACTTGCAAAGAATCTGTCGCGTTTCCTACTTCAAATTGAGCAGTCGGTGTCATTCCAATACCAACTTGATTTTCATCGCTTTCAAGAACAAGTGTTGTTGAGTCTATAATGAAGTCATCCCCTGCCCCAGCGTCTGTAAAAGTAAAATTAAATCCGTCTGTTGTTGAAACAAAGTTAATATCTGAATTTGAGTCTGTAATTGTTGTATCTGAAAGTGTTAATGATGCTCCAGCAATAAAAGCTGCATCTGTGTAAACATTTCCTTCAATACCAGCCATGCCTGCTACAAACAGATCATCTCCACCCAAAGTAAAACCTGCGTTTTCCATTGTTTCTGATCTTGATGTTGAGCCTCCTACTATTAAATCACCA
>JBDRLV010000039.1:0-44444 GCA_043812755.1 Patescibacteria group bacterium
GCGAAGCAGGAATTTGGGCGCGAAGCGCCAGATAGACAATGTTATGCGCCGTCGCGACCGAAGGGAGCTATGGCGTATAATGTTTTTGTCTATCTGAAGTTTCTGCGAAGCAGGAATTTGGGCGCGAAGCGCCAGATAGACAATGTTATGCGCCGTCGCGACCGAAGGGAGCTATGGCGTATAACGTTTGCGTGTATGAGAAGTTTCGCCGACTTCCTTATTTTTATCAATAGAGGAGGCGAAATTTGGGTGAAAGAAAAAGTGCAACCTTTGAAAATTATTAACGCACTTTTTCTTGAACCTCATACACGCTGTTATAAGATGTTTTCAAATTCCGCCGTTAATACTGCGATACATATTAATTCCCTCAAGAATACCGGATTTAAAAAGTTTTGCTGGCTGGCTTTTTTTAATATTAATCCATTTAAACCCGTCGTGCTCATTACTGATTTTAATTTCACCTTTGACAAGGTTGGCTTCAAAAAAGATATAAAGTATATGCAAGTCCTTATTCTCGCTAGTCATCGACGCAGGGATAGGGTGTCGTCCAATAGCGACGGGCTTTGGATTAACTGTCATTTTTATGTCGCCAATCTCTTCTTTAACCTCACGTTGGATTATATCCACAAATGGGGTAATAAATTCATCTTCGTCAATTCGTCCACCTGGCAGATCATAAAAGCCAGCAAAACTTCCTCGCGGATGTCCGTTTAACGCCAAAATCTCACCCTTATCATTTTTAAGGATGATTTTAAGTGATACTTGATAAAAATCTCTTTTAGGCATAGGAATTTGAAAATTTCTTAGAACGTCCATGAATAACTGAAGTTTGGTGGCGGTATAATTTGGAGCGGAGCGACATACCGCCGCCAAATTTGGGTGAACGAATGGAGCGTAGCGGAATGAGTGAACCAGTTATTCATTGTTAGCTGATGTTCAGGCGCTCGTTTTTTTATTATATTTAATCATTAAGCTAAGTTGGATAATGCTCATGATAAATGCGACCCCATTCGTAATTATTATTGGCCAGCTATTTATAAAATAAGCATATGTTACCCAAAGCACCATACTTAATGAATAAGTAATTATCATCAAATAGGAAATATCCTTAGCGTTTTTACTTTTGTATGTTTTTAGTATTTGGGGGAGCATGTTTAGTAGAGTAAGTATTCCTGCCATATATCCAATGAGTTCTATCCAAAGCATAATTATTAAGTTATTTAATTGTTTGATTTAAGAGCGCCTGAATTTCAGCTAACTCGTTTGTATGTGCATTATATTCGGATAATAGGTAATAATCCAGTGCATATCTGATGTGGATAGTTTATCATTGACATCCACAAAAAAACAAGCTAATATAGACACATAATCAATCAACATCCCCGTAATTAAATAAACGGGGATATTTTTTTAGCTTATGTCAACTGTTTTACCTCAAGGTATATCAAAAGCCATAGAAAGACTTAATAGAGTAATGGTTTTGAGAAACTTTAGTCGCGCAACAATAAAAGGTTATTCAGGTTGTGTTCGTAGGTTTTTAAGCCTGTGTCCAGATCATCTACACAAAGCAGACAAAGAGAAAATAGAGTCTTTTCTTTTTGATATGTTTATAAATGGTTCATCAGCTCAAACCGTTCAGTCATATTTGCAGGCCATTCAATTTTATTATAATAATGTCGTTGGTATAAAGACCATGTTTAATATCAAGACACCCAAGAGACCTATTAAATTACCCGTTGTATTGACTCATGATGAAATTGACAGGGTTCTTGCGTGCACTAAAAACGAAAAGCATAAAACCATGATAGCTCTGGCTTATGGAGCAGGCTTGCGTGTTTCAGAAGTAACAGGTCTTCATGTTAGTGATATTGATTTTGAATCAGGCGTCATTCATGTTTGTCAGGGAAAAGGAAAGAAGGACAGAATTACCATTCTGCCTCAGAAAATCATTCCCTCTTTAATGAGTTTTACAAACACCAAACAGCCGAATGATTTTGTTTTTACCAGCGAGCGAGGCGGGAAGTTATCAACTCGTTCTATTCAATTAGTGTTTTCACGCTCTTTGAACGCAGCGGGTTTGAAAAAAGATGCGACATTTCATTCTCTCCGGCACAGTTTTGCCACACATATTTTGGAACAGGGCACAGACCTGCGTTTTATACAGAAATTGCTTGGACACAATAACATTAGGACAACACAAAGATATACTCATGTATCTACTGCCGCATTGCAAAATATACAGAGTCCGCTTTGATAAAAAAGCGGAATGTTTGATATACTTATTCTGTTGCATCTGTAGCACTAATATGCCTAAACAAAAGAAAAGACAATTTGATGTAATAACCATTTTTCCTGGAATGATCAGCTCGTATGCAAACGAGTCAATTTTGGGTCGGTCGCAGAAAAAAGGTTTAATTAAGGTTGTGGCGCATGATTTGCGCAAGTGGACTTCTGACAAGCACAAGAGTGTGGATGATACACCTTATGGTGGTGGGCCTGGGATGGTGATGAAGGTTGAGCCGTTTGATTTGGCTGTGCGTGATGTAGGGACGCCATTTATGGCGTCCGCTGATAAGAAGAAAAAGATACGCGTGATCGTAATGTCCGCATCTGGAAAGCAGTTTACTCAAAAAGATGCTAAGCGGTTGGCAAAGTATGATCAGTTAATATTTTTGTGTGGGCGTTATGAAGGGATTGATGCGCGAGTTGAAGAGCATATTGCTGATGAAGCACTTTCTATTGGTGAGTATGTGCTCACAGGAGGGGAGTTGCCAGCTCTTATAATGATTGATGCTGTGGCGCGCAATGTTCCAGGAGTACTTGGTGCAAAAGAGTCACTTGCTGATGAGTCTCATAACAAACCTGGTCAGCTTGAATATCCTCAATATACTAAACCTGAGATTTATGTTCCCCCCCTTACTAAGGGGGGGCTAGGGGGGGTCTCTAAGACTTGGAAAGTGCCACCTGTGCTCCTAAGTGGAGATCATAAAAAGATTGAGGACTGGCGAAAAGATAATAGGAAATAAAAACACCGGCTTTCACCGGTGTCTTTTTTACCCCGTCAGATGGGGTTTTATTCTGATTTTGTTTCTCCTTCTGGTTTGTCTTCTGCAGGCTTCTCTTCAGTGGGAGCTTCTTCAACAGGCTTTTCCTCAACCGGAGTTTCCTCTGCTGGTGCTTCTTCTGGCTTTGCCTCCTCAGCTGGAGCCTCTTCAGCCTTTGGTTCTTCAACAGGTTTCTCTTCAACAACCTCTTGCTTTGGTTCCTTTGGTTTCACCTCTTCGGCAGGAGCTTCAGCTACCTTTTCTTTTTCTGCTTCAGCTTTTGCATTCTTTTTAGCTTCTTCCTCTTTTTTTACAGCTTCTTTTTCACCAGTTTTTGCTGTACGTTTCTTACTTATTCTACTAGCTGTTTTCTTTTTACCATCAATTATCTTTTGATCTATAAAAAGGTTCCAAAGCGTATCTGATATTTCTGCACCTTTTCCAATCCAGAATTTTATTCTTTCAGCATTGAGTTCAATGGTTTTTGGGTTCATTCTTGGGTTATAGTGCCCAAGGAGCTCCAAATGTTTTGCTTGTGGGTCACGCGTCTTCTCCATAACAACAACTCGAAATGATGAAGCGTTTTTTCTTCCAACCCTTTGTAATCTGATTGATATCATAGTGTGTTTTGAGGATTAAAGCGTTTAAGCCGTTAAAGTTGTTAAAAGTGTACAGATTCAACTTTTTTAACAAGCGAGCTTGGTTTTGCCAAGCGAGCGATTTAACATCTTTAACATGTTTAATGTTATACGAGCGTGTAATAACGGTGAGGGAAGTATAAGGAAATAGGGCAATTTTGTCAATGTGTGATTTTTGTTGATCTTAACGCCTTGCTGTTTTAACCTTTTCAATCTCTTCCATATTTACTGACAAAAGATTACTGATGCCATCATCTCCCATTGTAACTCCATACAGGACATCTGATTTTTCCATTGTTGCACGGTTGTGTGTGATGATAATAAATTGTGTGAGTTTTGCTAGATCTTCTAATATGAGAGCAAATCTGCGAGTGTTTGATTCGTCTAGAGCTGCATCAACTTCATCAAGCAATACGAAAGGCCCTGGGTTTACAGCCATGATAGCTGAAATCAAGGCAATTGAGGTCAGTGCTCGCTCTCCTCCGCTTAATAAGTTTAGAGCCTTAAGTCGCTTTCCAGGAGGAGTTGCTTGGATGTCTATCCCAACTACACGATCATCTTTTTCTTTTAATCGTTTTTTTACTGCCTGAGCAGGCGAGTCTTCCAGCTCTTCTGCTTTTATTTCTGCTTGTTGAGCCTGAGTATTTTCTTCTTCCTCTTTTTCAATTTTGTCTTGTGTTAATTTTACCAAAGCGCATGTTCCTCCACTAAATAAGATTTTAAAGAATTTTTGGAACTCTTTGTTTATTTCCTTAAATGCTTTTTCTGATTTTTTGTGGATCTGTTCATCAAGTTCATCTACAATTTTCTCTGTGTCTTTTGCGGCTTTGTGTAAATCATCAACTTGTTCTCTTAGGAAATCATGACGTTCTTGTATCTCTTTGTGTTCTGCAATTATTTCAGGATCAATCCCGCCGATTAATTCCAACTTGTATCTTAGGCGTTGGATTTCAGGATACAAACTTTCAGGATTTTTATGCGGAGTGGTTCTTTTGTTGCAGATTTCACGTGCTGAATCTTTAACATGTTCTTTAATTTCTCTTTGAAAATTTTGTTGTCTTTCTTCAAGCCTTGCAAGATCAATCACTATTTCGTTTCGTGTTTTTTCAAGAGCATGAATTTGTTTTTGTTTTGAGGTAAGGCTTTGCTGAATTTCTAAAAGATCGCTACGTACTTGTTTTTCTTTTGTTGCGTAGTTTGTGATTTTATTATTGATACCATCCATCTGTGCTCGTGTTTCTGTAATAGATTTTTCAAGAGTTACCAATTCTTTTACGAACTGTGGATCAGGTTTAATGTCTTCGGGGGCAGGTTTTTGAAGTCGCTTGATGAGTTTACCAGATCGCTCAAAGAGTGATTTGATTTTTTCTTTGATTTCTTGTAGTTCTTTGAGATCCTTAATTTTTTCAATGATGCCGAGCGCCTCATTTTGATCACTTGTAATGTTATCAAGTTCAGCGACAATGTCTTTGAGTGGCAAAGGTGTCCAAGACGCTTGTTTGCGAACTTTTGTAAGTTCAATCTGTTTTTCTATTTCAAATTTTTTATCGCGAAGCTGAGAATATAAAACTTGTTTTTCTTGATATTGATGTTGAAGAAGTGAGAGCCCGTTTGGTTTGTCGTTTGTATCTTGAGTTCCTACAACAAGCTGCGCAAAATTTTGTTCTAATTCTTTGCGCACTGCCTTTTCCTTTTTGAGTATTTCATCAAGTTCATTTTGCTCTTTCTGTTTTTGATTCATTTGGTCAACCATTTGCCACCAGAGCGTTCCATAATAGTGTTTTTCAAGTCCACCCAATTCAATTTGAATTTGTTCCCGTTTTTCAAGCCTTGAAACCTGTCTTTTTAAACTGCGAAGGCGTGGCTCAATTTCATTCAACAACATTTCAACTTCAGCCAAGTTTTCATATGTTTTTTTAAGTTTTAACATTGCGTCATGCCGTTTCAGCTGGAATTGTTTAACACCTGTTGCATCATCAAAAAAAGTTTTGCGTTCTTCAGGGGAGGAAACTAAAATATGATCAACCATTCCTTGTGCAATAACAGAATAAGATTTTTGTCCTACATTTGCCTGCGCAAGCAAAAGATGAATATCAGAAAGCCTTGCTGACCTTTGGTTTAAAAGATATTCAGATTGACCGTCACGATACAGGCGACGCGTTATAACAACAGACGGTAAATCAATTGGCATGGCATTGTCTTCGTTGTTGAGGGTAATTGATACTTCAGCAAAACCTGATCGAGCTTTACCGTCAGAGCCTGAAAAAATTACATCTTCTGATTTTTTCCCTCGAAGTAGCTTCAGACTTTGTTCTCCTAAAACCCAACGCATGGCGTCAGCAAGATTAGACTTTCCAGAGCCATTTGGGCCAACAATTGCAGTGATTGGGTTGATGCTATTTTTTGGGCGTAAAAAAACAAGGTTCGTCTTTTTGGCGAATGTTTTAAAGCCTTGTACTTCAAGTTTTTCTAGATACATAACAACTTTCAATATTATAACTCCTGCTTGCAATTTTTGCGAGGGGCAACTCTTTATGGTGTTTGGTAAATCATTGACAATTGTACGGTGTTGGTATAACATTTCATACTTATAAGTATATGCAGAGTTATATAAACGGACAAATTCACGACATACTACTTAAAGCACGAAAACCCGTGTTTATTTCTGATAGAAGAATAGACGGTGATAGTCTAGGGTCTGCTCTTGCGCTTGTTGATTATATGAAGCAACACAATGTAAATATTCCTGTTTTTGTACCAGAGCCTGTTCCTGATCAGTATAGAAAATTACCGCATGTTGATAACTGTGTAACAGATAAAAAGGTTTTTGATGATTCTAACATTGATTTGGTTGTGGTTTTTGATTGCTCAGAAGAGGCGTATGTGCATGAACTTTTGGCTAATTGTTCTTCTTCTCCTTTTGTAATAAATATTGATCACCATGTTACAAATACTCGCTATGGTGATATGAATCTAGTTGTTACAGATGCCCCTGCTACAGCATTCCTTATTTACCAGTTTTTTCGTTCTAATAATTTGATTCCAAGCAAACATGCAGCAACTGCACTGTTAACAGGAATTTGTTTTGATACAAACATGTTTTCAAATTCAGCCACAGATCAAAAATCTCTGGATGCAGCCTCTGATTTATTAATGTCTGGAGCACGAGCACAGGATGTAATTCGTAGCATGTATAGAAATAAATCAGTCCAGGCTCTTCGGATGTGGGGAATGGCGCTTGAGAGAATCATTATACATTCAAAAATTGATGCTGCTTCAACATGTATTAAACGAGACGATTTGAAAAAAACAGGCGTGACAGATGAAGAAATAGGTGGATTATCGAATTTTCTAAGTTTGGTTTTGAGTACAAAAACAATATTTGTTTTGAAAGAAACAATGGATACCTGTGTAAGTGTTAGCATGCGGTCATCCGTTTATGATGTTGGGGACTTTGCAAAAACTTGCGGTGGAGGTGGCCACTGTAGAGCAGCTGGTTTTACAATTCCAAACTCAAAGATAACATGTGGGGAAAATGGGGATTGGGAAGTAGTCGATTCAAACGGAAAAGTGGTATTATGTGAAAACAGTATCAATGAGTATGAATTTTCTAAATTATCTAATTAGATGGCTAATTGTTGATTGTTAAATAGTTTTAAACTACACAGCCATTTAACCATTAAACAATTAAGTGATTTATCTATGACAAACAATCCTTACGAAATTAAATCCCAAATTCTTATTCCAACAGTAATTGAAAAAACCAATCAAGGTGAAAGGGTTTATGATATTTATTCAAGGTTATTAAAAGATCGGATCATTTTTTTAGGTACTGCAATTGATGACAATGTTGCGAATTTGATAATTGCGCAAATGTTATTTTTGGAAAGTCAGGATAAAACCAAGGATATTAAGCTTTATATTAATTCTCCTGGAGGCTCTGTAACTGCAGGCCTTGCTGTTTATGATGCTATGCAATATGTAAAATCAGACGTTTCAACTATTTGTGTTGGTATGGCAGCGTCAATGGCAGCAGTATTATTGGCAGCAGGGGCAAAGGGGAAGAGGTTTTCTTTGCCAAATTCTGAGGTTATGATTCATCAGGTTTTGGGTGGGGTTCAGGGTCAGGCAACTGATATAAAGATTCATGCTGAGCGAATTCTTCAAATTAAGGACCGTTTAAATGATATTCTTGCCCTCCACACTGGCAACAAAAAAGAAAAGGTTGGAGAAGATACAGAGCGGGATAATTTTATGGACCCTGAGGATGCTGTAAAATATGGTCTTATTGACCAAGTAATCCACAAGGCATAATCCACCTTTTGTTGACAAAAAATCTAGTGTATTTAATAGAGTTTTTCGCATTCTTGCATTTTTTGTAAATCTGGTGTAGAATAAAATTAGCAAAAAAGTGGGGGAAACACTTGACAAGATTGAGTCAATGTGGTAATATTTGTTGTTACACAAGAGAATCAAGTGTTTTTTAATGAGCAAAAAAACCGTTGCTGAGAGATATCTGCAGGCACGACAAGCATGGGATTTCACTGATGGAAATATCAGGTCTTACGACTCGATACCTTCCGTTGATGAAATTTCTTGCCTGCAGGTATCTACTAACAACGGTTTTTTGTTTTGTAAATGAATTGTTTTTAGGATGCTAGGTATACGAAAACTAATTTTAATTTGTGTTATGTTTGCAATCCCTTGTTTGCATCTTATCTTGTTTAAAAAACATAGCAAGAGCAAATGTGGATAAATATATTTTACTCCACTGTGTCAGAGTAAATTTTATCATCAGATTTTATCTCTTCAACACCAATAAGACAAATTTTTGGCAGTGGTCTGTAATGAGATTCAAAAAGTTGTTTTTCTATTGTGCCATTGGGCCTTACAAGATTATATGTAAAACTTGCATCTGCGCCAACATGTGCGCCTTGGCACTTTTCTTCCCCTGGTTCAAGATCAATTGTTTCAATATAAATTGGTTCTCCCACGCCAAACCACTCTAATACAATCGGTGGGGTATATGAACCTTTTCTTCCATCAGCTGTTCCCCAAAAAGTAAACTGTAGTTGAGAAATATCTTCAATGACTTCTGCTTGGAAAAGAATATGATTCCCAGTGTCGTTTAAAAATTTAAAATCAGGTGCAGGATCATAAATAGTAGCATCTGTTCCAGGATTGCCATTTGATGGATCATTATAATATGAAACAACTAAAGAATGATTTCTGCGATCAACAATTGGTAGCCCAGAATTCATTGCTGTTCTAAATGTTGTTGTTCCAATTTGACACAGACCACCTCCTAATTCTGGTTCAATTTTATCTCCTTTAATTACCAATTCGTTAAGGTAACCATTTTCTTTTGTAAAAGGTTTAAGGGCGTTTAAAAGTGAGAATTCTTCACCAGGAGCTATGATAAGACCATTTAATAGTTTTGCACCGTTCTTTATATTTTTTATTCTGTTTTGAGGACTTCCCTTGAAATTTGATACACCTGTTCCCAAAGCTTCAACAATTCCAATATTATTAACTTCAGAAACGGGAACATTTGGTTCTATCCATTCAACAACTAACTCTATAGCATTGGTTGGTTCAGAATTATTGATAGCCGAAATAATGTTATCAAGTGTGGTCTGTACGTCGATTTTGATTCCAGGCTTACTTAAAGTGAAGTTTACTGCTTTACCATTTTTTATTTCAAAGGTTGCATCAGTTGCCGGTTTTTCAATCTTCTCAATAATAGGATTAATAAAATTTTCAAATTCTGAATCATCTATTGAAATACTACCCTGTTCAGAGGCGGGGATAAGCATATTAATTATTTGGTCTTGAGATATTGTCCATGATCCATAAAATATATTGTTTTCTTTCCACTCAATCGTATACGGAGCATTTTTTACTGCGATGAGTGCTTGCTGTTTTGAATACCGTGCAAAAGACTTTTGTATGGTCGGCTGGGCTGTTTGTGTTGAGATAACAATTGAGGAATCGTTGAGATTTTCAAGTTGCGTTAAAAGAGTGTTTAAAAATTCTGTTTTATCAAACGCAATTCCTTCTTTCTCATCTGTTATTGAGACATCCCATTCTTGAGAGTCATTTTGGAAGAATTTATATCCAGCATTTTGTGGTGGTGTTTCTGTGCCGGGAAATAATTTCCCGAGATTTGCTAATAAATTATCTTCAACTAATTCAGTTGGTAATTTTAATTTGGTTTTGCGTACAGAAGCATTGAGGATTTTAACATTATCAATAAAGAAATTATTATCATGATGGATTTGTTTTGCATCCTCAAGTGTATCCTTAATAGAAAATCTAACATTATCAATTACATCAGTACCAATAACTGTTGATAGTTCAAGTTTTTGAATTATTGAATTATCTGTAACTTCAATACCGTTTTGTAATATATTATCAATGTGCTTTTGTATTGTTGTATTCGCTGATTCTGGGTCAAGGCCACCTATTTGAACACTACCAACCCAAACGTTTGGTGCAATTCGTCCTTTAAATTGCTGAGCCCAAATAGAAATTACTGCAAAACAAAGAAGCAAAACTACAATAAGTATTGAAAAAATCAATAGTAATGTTGTTTTTATTTTGCTTGGTTTTGGCTTAAGCGTTATGACCTGATCAATATTCATACAAGGCTGGTAATAACAGTGGCAATACCCCTGTTATTTAATCTACTTCTGTTATTGGGATACGAGACAGAGAATCTGATTTTGTAAGGGTAATTGTTAGAATTCCATCTTTAAATTTTGCATCAACACTCTGTGTGTTTACTGTTTGTGGTAAAACAATTGATCTTGAAAATTTCCCCCAGAAACATTCTTGGATATGTGCAACTTCGTTTTTTTGTGAATCACATTGATTTCTTTCTCCGCGAATTGTGATTGTGTCAGTGGTTACGCTAATATCAATATCCTCAGGTTTTACCCCAGCAACAACAGAACGAATAATTATCGAGTCATTTGTTTCTGATACATCAACAGAAAGTTGTCCTTCAATATCACTTAGCCATTTATCTGAATCGAGTGTGTTTGTATCTTGGTTGTCAATATCTTCCCAATTCATAGTATTAATTTAATTTCCAATTACGAACATATTCATACAAGGGGCCAACTGTAAAACCAACAACCCCAGCCCATAAGATTTCAAGAAGAGGTATTCCACCTAAGACTAATCCATACGCATCATCGAATTGCCAAAAAATAGCAGCTGCCTGCGGGTATAGACGCACAAAAAATAGCTGTTCTATAAGAAAAACCAAAATCGCTATAATGAGTCCGGAAAAAAGGGCATTGTATAAAAGATCCTTTCTATCAGCGATTATGTATATCCCGATCATTACTCCACCAATTACGAACGCTGTAACAGAAGTCACTGCAAAAAGAATTAAAGAAAGCAGTGAAACAAAAATCCAGAGTGAAAATATTATTAATAAATGTGTGCCCCAATGAAGTGCGGGGTTTTGAATTTTGTGTCTTGCTCTGCCAACTGGTTTTGCTTGTTTGCCAAGAAGGGCTTGGTAAGCAACAGCTGCTAAGCCAAAAAGCGAAAAGGCAAAAAGTAAATCTTCAATACCAATAGATGCTGCTAGTCCAAGATATGATGCTCTATAATCTTGATGAGCAAGGTAAAGTGCACCTGGTGAAAGGATGAGTCCAATGAAACTCATTAAAATTTGTTCTTTTCGTGTCAGCTTTGACAGGAAGAAAACAACCAACCAAATTATAAACAGAATGATTGATACCGTGAGAAATGGAGGCATATAGTTTTAGTCGTTAATGATGTTTAAATTGTTAAAAGCGTTAAAGATGTTTAGTGGTAAATCGGATAAACGATTTTAACAAACACAGTGATTAAACATTTTAAACCCTAAAACAATTTTAACACTTAATCCTTGACAAATCCATAGTTTTTGTTAACGTAGTAAATGTTCTTTATAAAGGAGGTAGCAAATGTCACTTGATGCTGAGGCTGGGCTTGGTCTTGTAAACGCACTTCGTGATAGCATTCGTGAACATGGTGGAGATCCAAGAATACTGTTGTCAGTCCATGAAGACAAACTGCTTATGAGCAGATGCGCTAAATTGGCGCTTGGTATTTGGGCAGAGCTTGTGATGGAGTATCATCCGTCTGCCTGCACTCTCAAGGCTCTCAGAGGGGCCGGGATTTCAGTTGATCTGGATACCAGAGTACTTAGAAATGTTTGGAAACAGGAAAAGCAACCTGCTGGAGTTCGTTCAGTAGTGCTTTTTCGTGATTTGCGTCCAAAGGCCATTGATATATGGCCTAAGCTTGAAAGGTTGGGCTTGCGTTCAGCAACTATGCTTGAGTTTTGTATTTTTGCAATGCAGTATCCTGAGGAAGTATTGCATCATGCAATTTACACCTTTGGGTATCTGGGTGGGTTTGAGAAAGACACCGAAGATGTTGCCAGGCATTCGCTGAGACACCAGTTTCCAGTTTTGTATCACGATGATCAAAGAGGAATCGTGCTTGGTAAAATGGTAGGTAGCACTTCCAGAGAAATAAAGGTTTTTCCAGGTGACTATGCAAACGCTCGATCAAGCGGTGACCCATGTCTTCTGGCTGTGCGCCTTGATGATGCTTAAGAAGCTGCTTGAAAAGGCAATCGTGAGGTATGTGTTTGAAACATAACACACACCTCTTTTTTATTTGCAATTAAAAAAGGGTTCTGTAAAGAACCCTACGATGTTGTTTTCTATTCGACTGCCATGAACTCGTCCAAACGTGCGACATACATTTTACCAAGAACAAGGCCCTTGGTTTTTGCAATCTCGCGACGGGACTCTTGGCCCCAGCCTTGAGCCACATCCACGAAGCCGAGCTTGAACGCAGTGGACACAATCCAGAAGCGCACCAGTGCTGCTGTCTTCTGGCCATTTGTGCCACGCAGTTTGTAAGAGCGAAACAGATTGGGGATTGGCTCTCCTTCAACAAGTGCATACTGGGCTTCAAGCGTATCACCTGCGCCTGGGCCAACACTGCTTGCTTTCCAGAGCGCTGAGAGAATGCGCCTGACAACCTCTTCGTGGCCTTTGGCTACCTCAGGCAACCAGCGCAGAACCCAGTCCATGAAGACTCGACCTGTCTGCTCATCATCCACAATCCCTGCAATCAGGTCAGTTGTGTTTCCACCGTCTCGTGGCACAATGCTGTCAGCGATGGGTGAAATCTGCCAGAGCGAGCCTTGAATCAGATGCTCGTAAACAAGCTCCAGAGTCTTGTCCTCAAGAGCATCTGCTTGAGTGCCTGCAAGATCGCGCTTGATGAGTGCGAGCTTCTGGCCAAAGAGTACTGCACCAAGGCGCCAGTCGCCACTGTATGACCATGTGCGATTGTATGTTGCAGTTGCCTCAGGGCGCACTTCACAAAGTGGATCATTGAAATATACCACCACTTTGTACACAGACTCCTTAACAACCACCTTTATTGAAGGGAAATCAGGCAACTGTGGGGCTGATGGAATTTTCTTTGAGCTTGCGTCAAGACCTTCAAAGAAAGTGTCAACGCGTCGTGCGTTTGCAACAGAGTCGCGCGCGCGGCCTGCGATTTCTTCCTCTACAGTTTGGATTTCCATGGGCCCTTGAGGATTTTCGCGGATGAATTCCAAAGTGCAGGTTTCTGCAGTTGGAACACTGGCCCGGATTTCCTCAGCACGCCCTTGCGAGAGCCCTGGATTCGGTTCTGGTGTTTGTTCTTGCACACTTGCGCATGAACACACCCACAAAAGAACTACCACAGAAAAAAGTTGTTTCGCTGTTTTCATCTTTACCTCCAGTTATTCACCTCATAAGGTGGTTTTGGCACTTCAGACACATCTAACATCTGATGGACTAACTTAATCTAAATTGATGGTTTTGTCAAGTATTAAAAAGGCCCCTTCTCAAAGAGGCTCTAAAGAAATGTTATTTTTTGACGATTTTTTCAAGCTTTTCCCTGTACATCTGTTCGTAGGCAGGGTCTGTGTCGTCAAGAATGGTAAGGATCTGTTGTGCCCAAGGCTTGAGATTTCCAACCTTTAGGCGATAGGCAAATTGCAACAGCCAAAATCGATAGACAACGATTTCGGTTTTGCCATTTGCCCTGAAACGCTCAACAAAGAACTCTTGGGTTCTGTTGCCAGCAAAGTCGCACTTCTTTTCTACACACTTATCAAAGTGGATGCTGTCTAGATTATTGGCGATCTTGACTACAAGCCCACCAAGATATTCTTTTTGCAGATCATCAAGCTGTTGGATTGGGAATCGAGAAATCCACTGTCCAAGCTCTTTGATCTTGCGTTCATCACCAGCAGCCCGATCAACAGACATTGCGATTGTTGTTTCCAGATTTTCTGAGATGTCGCGAGGAATTGAGTAGGTGCAGTCTCCGCCTAACCAATCATAGACTTTTACAGAAGTACTTGGAACCCAATCGAACCCACCAAAATACCAGCCAACAATGCATGTAATAGTGAGGACCACAGTTGCCCACATGCCCTTTCTTGCTGGCCAAGTCAGCAGAAGCAAGAGCTTCCAGAGACCATGGTACAAGAGAATGACAAGTGGCCAGCCAATTAAGTATCTGAGTGCCCAGTGTCTTTCATTGCTGACGAGAGGTTCCAAGAATCCATAGCTGTGCTTATCGTCGCTATTTTTCGGTCCTGGCGTCAGGTTTATCTTTAGCATTTTTCACCTCCAGATGAAAAAAAGGTTTACTCTCAAAGTCATTACAAACTGGACATTAGAGACTATCTTATATTGCAGTTTTTGTCAAGTAATTATATATAATTTTTCCGGTTCCCGGTACCGGTACCGGGAACCGGATTAAAAAAAGCCTGGGGTTCCAGGCTTAGCTAGCACTACTGTGCATCTTGGTGCAAAAGTAGTCCAGCTTGAGTTTTGTAGAAGTTAAAGAGCACAAGGCCAGCTGAGGCATATCGCATGCCATCAAAAAAGCCAGTTGCCCACACATTGACTTGGTCTTGAAGTCCAAGTCGATTTGCAAGCTTGATAAGCCAGAATTCTCTGGCAAGGATCATGTCATTGTTTGGGTTAGTGCTTTGTGTAAGCCCTGATCTGTTTAGGCTCAACACTGTCGTAAGTACAAGTTCAACTTCTTGTTTTTTGAACTTGGGAGCAATGACTTTTTCAATGTTTCTTGTGAACCATGTTGCAAGCCGCTTAAGATCAGCTTCGTCATTTAGACTTGCTGAAATTGCACTGTAAACACTCTGAGCGTTTTGTGCATCAGCAAAGGTTTCAAAAGGAGTGCCTTTGACAATGCTTGTGTTTACAATGTCTACGATTCTTGAGCTTGAAATACTTGCACTGATTTTGAGTTCGATAAGTGCCAGCAGTACATCCCAACTCATGTCGATTCCATAAATTTCAGAATATGACTCAATAGAGTGGGTAAGACTGCATGTGCCCTCATCTAGAACTGTTTTGATTTTTGCTGTTGGAATTTTCAGGACCAAAGAAGTTCTATGCAATTCCCCAACACCAGGTTGAGTGCTGAACTGCTCAGCACGCTGTTTGAGGCTTGCGTGGAAACTCTCCACAACACCTAGGTTGTGTCTGTAAGTCTCTTGTGATTCAGAAACACTACGCGTGACACTGGCTTTTTGCTCACGATCGAATGTTGCTGATTCCTGCGAGCAATAACCTCTGGGTGTTGGCATGGAAACCGATGGCCTGGATTTCGCAACATCTTTTAAAGGAGCAGGGTCTGGACCTGCATCAGCCAGCACAGTAGTGCGACTTGTGTCAGCTGGAGTGTCAATGATTGCTTGTGCACTGGTGTGCGGACATGACTGATCAGAGCCATTGCAATCTTGATCAATCCCATCACCACACGTTTCTTCGGCTCCTGGGAAGATTTCTGATTTGGAATCATCACAATCAACTCTGTGACTTGTTGTTGGTGCACAGCTGTAAAAGCCATCACCATCTGCATCATTGAAGTTGAGTGATGGATTATCATCATCGCAATCAGGCGATTGATCACATGTGGAGTTTCCATCACCATCCAAGTCAGCTAGATTGTTTTGAGCTATTACATCATCACAATCATCTGAGTTTGAAACGCGGTTTGGTAGCTCTTTGCATGCATAGACAACATCAGCCTTATCTCCATACCCATCGCCATCTTTGTCACTATAACGAGGGTTGGTTTGATTACTGTCCTGTTCATCTGTTTGCCCATTACAATCATTGTCGATTGTGTCGCAAACCTCAGTAGCACCAAGGTGGGCAACTGAGGACATGTCATTACAATCAGTGTTGTCCAAAACATACCCTGCGATCTCAACACATGACCTTATGGAAACTTTTGGGTTTCCAAATCCGTCTCCATCTTGATCAAAGAAAAGGGTTTGGGCATCTTGTGCATCGTTTTCATCAGTGATGCCATCGCAGTCATCATCTACACCATTGCACATTTCTGTTGCGCCAGTGTAGGTAGATGCATTGGTATCATCACAGTCTTCGTCGCAAAGCGAATGACCATCCTTGTCTTCGTCTTTTGGGCTAATAGCAGGATCGTCATCATCGCAATCTTCATTGCATGTTGAAAATCCATCACCATCAGCGTCTGATGAGTTGAGTTCAGGATCATTATCATCACAGTCTGTTGGAAAATCTGTGTAACCGAGAGGTTGCAAACAGGCGAATTGAGGCTTTGCTTCATCAGAGCCATCACCATCGCCGTCTGCATCAGGATACCAGTCGGTTGGTCCTGTGATTTGAGCATCATTGTCATTACAATCATCGTGATTGTTAATGTAATGCTCAGGACGCGTGCAAGAGGAGTGGCTTATCATGCCACCAAGACCATCGCCGTCTGCGTCCAAATACCACATTGGCGCATCTTGAGCACCTTCTTCATCAACTGCATTGTCGCAGTCATTATCCAAACCGTCACAGATTTCAGTGCCAGAAGGATAAATTGAAGGATTGCTATCGTCGCAATCAGCCAGTGCGTCAATGGCACATGAGCTATAGCCATCGTTGTCATTGTCAAATGGGCTTACAAACACATTGGCGTCATTGCAGTCACCTGGAGTTTTTACATACCCTTGCGGGCACGCACAACCAATGATTTGATCAGTATCAACACCATATCCATCACCGTCTGCATCTGCATAGCAGGTGAATGGATCAAGAATAGTGTTATTTGCGTCATCGCAGTCAGCGTCGTTTTGAACAAATCGTAAACGATCTGGATTCATACACGACTTGACTGGTTGGATTTTGTAGCCTCCAAAACCATCGCTGTCAAAGTCTGCGAACCAAGTGGTTGCGTTAACAGCTGTGTCTTCATCAGTAACTCCATTACAATTGTTGTCAATGCTATCGCATTGTTCATCTGCATTTGGAGAAACATTTGCGTCTGTGTCATTGCAATCAGCACTTTCGCCAATAGACAAGTATGTGTTACAGCCCATGAAAAAGCCGTCTTCATCTGCGTCTTTGCAGGTGCTACACATATCCCACACATACGCATGAGTGTCATCGCAATCTTGTTCTCGCAGAGTGTAGCGATCGCAATCAACAAAGTAACCGTCGCCATCTGCATCAGTACAGACTTCGCATGAAGCCCAGTTGTCTGTGTCATTGTCATTGCAGTCCACAACATTTGGATACACATTGCATCCGACAAAGTGCTGGTCATTGTCTGCGTCGTTGCAGGTCGAGCAGGTGGTCCACGCAAGCTGATTAGTGTCATCGCAGTCAAATCCATCTTTGGATTCGATAAACCCGATAGGTTTATCGCAAGCAACAACACTGGTGTCTTGGTTACCGTATTTGTCTGCGTCTGTGTCGATGTACCATGTGCGGGCATTTTCAGCATCAGCCTCATCTGTTTGCCCATCACAGTCGTTGTCAAAACCGTCGCAGACCTCAACTGCACCAGGATAGATGTCTTTGAGCTTATCGTCACAATCTTTGGTGATAGAAAATCCATCACCATCAGAGTCGATAATACTGAAGACGATTGTTCCGGATGCGACATTATCAGAAGGTAACATTGCATTGAACATTTCCGGAATGGAAATTTTGCCAAGGAATGTTACAACCAAGAGCAGAACAATGCATTCTGTATAAAAGCCCCACTTGGCTTTTAGGTGTGGAAGGATTGTCCCATAGTAAGCTTTTTGAATATCAGAAAGCGAAGGCGCTAAAAACGCACTCCTCATGCCATCATTGACCACATTCTTTTGCCTGGTCATTATAACCTCCATCTGGCCATAGCCAGTTTGCTACCGGCCAGGTAGACTTATTTTGTTTGTAAAAAGAGCCAAGTTTCTCCAAAATGAGAACTGCTTAACTTATACTAATATATCGATTTTGTCAATAGTTTTGAACATTGCCGAGACTGGGACTCGAGTCTCGGTCTCGGAAACTAGGAAAATAAAAAAGCTTGTTGTTTCCAACAAGCTAATGAGTAGTTTTTACCAACCGCCAACAGAAGAGCTTGAACCTCCTCCACCAAAGCTTCCTGTTGAGGAAGATGAGCGCCTACTGGCTTCAGCACGTGCAGCAGCTGCAGCGCGTTGTGCAGCACGTTCTGCAGCTCGCCTTGCTTCTTCTGCGGCACGGATCCTTGCCTGCTCTGCTTCATAGGCGCGACGCGCAGAACGCTCAGTGTTTTCCCAAGCTTGCTGGTGTTCTTGTAGCTTGGTTTTCAAGACAGTATAGTTGACTGCTCCTTCAATTTGTGGAGCAGAGTAGGCTCTAATGGATGAGGAGTTTCCTCCCCAGCGATGCACTTTGCTTTGATAAGAGCTACGAAGCTCTTGCATGCGAGCGACTTCCTGCTCAAATGCGCTTTTGTTTTTAGCAAGGGTCTCGCAGTGGGCAATGGCTTTTTGAAAGGCCTCTAATGCGCTTGTGAGTACACGCATTGCTTTGTCAGCAACACGACCAGCTTGAACAAGCCTGGTTTCGTTTTCATCTGCTTCTGCTTGTTTTAGCAGAGCATGGCCTTTTTCAAGCTGTTCTTTGCCTTGCTTAAGAGTTGCATCAGCGCGACAATTGGAATGAACTTTTTTTGTCTGCCCAATCTTCTTTTGCGCTTTTTTTCCAGTTTCAGTTGCACTTGTATAGGCAGCCCATGCTTGTGTTTTTTGTTTATCAAAACGTTTACTGGCATTTTGAACAATACCGATTTGCAGGGCGCACCTATCGTAGAGTTCCTGAACATGCCTTGCTTGCGACACTGTTGCTTGAGCATCGCTGATGTCAGTGCTCAAAAGCATGCCAACAAATTCATCTTCCTCACCACGAGCTTGTTCAAGGGTCAGTTGCGGATCATCTTGAGCATCAAGAAGTATTGCAGGAAGCTCAGGCAATTTTTCCACCTTACTTGAAAGCATGGCCTGTCGTGCTTTTACAATCCGACCAAGCCGAGCTTGGATCGTTGTCTCTCGCTCGCACAGTTGTGTAATACGTCTTGCATACGCCAGAGGGTCTGACCAGCGGAGTGCGTTGACCTGTTCATACAGCAGTGCGTCTGATGCATCATTTCCAAACAGCGGATGGTCGCTCACCCAGCGGTGCGGGATTTCATTCTCATCAGCCAGAGTGAACATTGCATCTATGTTTGCGTGCGGGAAAGCGTCCTCGGCTGAAGTCATCTGTGTTTTTGCAGCACCCTTGAGTTCATTCCAGCCATGCATAATGCCTGCGTACTGAGCTTGCAGATTTGCTCTCAAGTCTCGAGGAGCGATTGTTACCTTTTTGTACTCTGAACCAAATAGGTCGTCAGTGTTGACTTCTTTGGTGTCAAAGTCAAAGGGAGCATCCAGTTGGATAATGGCATCAAGCATTGGTTGCGTTTTGAAGTAACTACCTTTGCTCATTGTGATTTCACATCGAACCAAGTTTGTTTCCATGGCCTTGAGAGCAATGTAGAGAGCATCAACCTGCTTTGTTACTGATTCATACAGAGTAGCTGTTTGCCCTTGCACATTTTTGAGCATGATGATGTCATCGCGCTCGCCATAGAAATCAACATACTTGCCCGTGGCGTTTTTGATGAGATCTTTCCAAGCTTGAATTTCTCGGGCAAAGGTTTGCGCAAGCCGTTTGCAAAGCAAGTAGCGTCTGACCAACAAGCCAATGATCAAAGCAATGAGCGCGATGATGCCAGCCCATTTTGTAACAGCTTTGCCAAGAGCAATAGACCGCTCATTTCGTCGGTCGTTTACATAGGACTGGAGCACATCTGTGAGCGCTTGCATTTCACTAGCGACTTCAAGCATTGCGCTTTTGTCATCTGTTGCGCGCGTGACTTCTCCTTTTTCAAGCATCTCTACGTAACTACTAGTGTCTTCAGGGACTGATGATATGTCACGCAACAGCGTTCTCAGGCGTAGAGTTTGTTCGTCTAGTGTTGCGCGTGCGGTTGCAAGACGTCTTTCTTCCTGCCTTTTTCGCTCTGCTTCTTTTCGAGCTGCAACACGCACAGGATCGGTTTTATCAAACAGATGGTCGTCAATCGCGTGCATCATTTCCATAAGACCTTCTGCAGGTGTTTGTGGAGTTCCACGCATGTGTTTGACAAAGACGTCTGTGTAAGGCTTGTGAGCGCCTCGCTCAAATCCAAGTTCGTTTTTGAACTTAGCCCCTGCAGAGAGCGTGAACTTTTTTTGATCAAAGATAACCAAGAAGACTTGGCTTGTCATTGCATCAAAGCTGGGTTCGTCTTTTTGCCAATCACTTACGATTCCATCAACAGCAGCAGCATAGTCTGCATCACTCCGCGCTTGGACACGCTGTGCAAACACAACGTAGAAAGGGAAGTGGAGGCTTGCAGCAGCGTGCTGAAGTTTTTCCATTTGCCTTTCATTGACAAGCGCAGGGTTGTAAGACTCAGGGATTGTGTAGATGAATTGCCCTTCCACAAGCTTTGGTGCTAGCAAAGGACTTGCACTGGCCAGAGAGCCTGCAAGCAATAGGGTGATTGCAAGAAAAGCCAAAGTTGTCTTTTTCATTTCTTCCCTTTCTTTTTTAGCAAGAATTCTGCTAGTTGGTTTTGTAAAGAACAGCATTCAAACAAAATACGTTTGATGGCAGATATTAGCATAAAAGAGACAATATGTCAATTAATAATTCGTGTTTATTCATTGTTTTTGACTTTCTATATTTTTGGGATAAATCTGTTGACATTTTGCATGTATTGGGATAAACTACCCGCACATTTGACTTGATTCAGTCAGGAATCTGTTTTTTGAAAATTACAAGAAGCAGGTAGACAGAAAAAAAGACATGAGCTTAAAGATACATTTCGTGAAACACTTGAAAATAGATGGGATGCGAAGGGTTGGAGGTAAACAAAGTCCGAGACGTACGTAAACGTACAGCGAGGACTTTGTGAACCGAAACCCAAGCAGGCCACTATTTTCAAGTGTTTCACCTTCATGGCCCCATCGTCTAACGGTTATCCGGCAGCTTTAGTAAACTAAAGTGCCGGACCCGGCATCCAGCTTTGCTGGGCTGCCGGGGGACAGATTCAATTACACATTTCTATGTATTTCATATATATTCTTGAAAGTGAAGTTTCTGGAAGATGGTATATAGGTATGAGTGAAAATCCCGAGAAACGTCTTTTAGAAGAACACAATGCAGGGAAGGTTCGTTCAACAAAAGGATATAGGCCATACAAATTAGTTTACAAAGAAAAATATCACACAAAAACAGAAGCCATGCGAAAAGAACGACAAATCAAAATTCTGGAGCTATTCGTAAAGGAATTAAACGTCAGTTACTAAACATGGCCCCATCGTCTATTGGTTAGGACATCAGGTTTTCATCCTGAAAAGGGGGGTTCGATTCCCCCTGGGGTCACCAATAAAACAACCTGCAAGGCAGGTTGTTTTATTATCCACATAATTTATATTGACAACAAAAACAATTCATGATGTATTGAATATACAAACTCCCGACTATAAATAGCTGGGAGTTTTTTGTTTAGCTTTTTTGCCCGGGGGGCGTGGTGTGGTACGTTTTCAGATTTGTCAATCATGAGAATCAGGGTTCGAATCCCTGCACGTCCACCGGACAAAAACGCTTGACTTGATCGAAAGTCTTGGTTATATTTAGTATTAGATTGACAAGTCTGAAGCACCAAGCCACAGCAGAACTACTTCGCAGGAGGTGGTTTTGTTTTTGAAAAGAAAAACAGCCGTTCAAAGAGATCAGAACGGGCTGCGTGTGAATTCATGATACATTTCTGTAGTCATGAAGGCAATGAGAAAGAGCATGAAGAGTACAAGGTTGCCAGCAATGGCTGCAAGCGGTGCACGAACCAGAGCAACAGCACATTGTTCAAAACACTCATCCCCTCGTGTTTGTCGAAGTGAGAGTATGGTGCTGATCAAGGCACTGACAAGAGCAGTGCTGATAATGATGGTATTGAGGATCTGTTCAGGGTTCATACCACCTCCTTAATGAGTAGTATAAGCCATTTATAAAGGATTGACAAAATTCAATTATTTTGGTATTGTATCCTCTTAAACTTGACCAATGACGAACGTTTCGTCGCTGTTGCCAGAAAACAGGAGACAATGCCCCAGAGTTGTGTAAGCTGCTCAGAGAGCTGCTCGCCAATAGGGCATTCACCATCGTCACCACAACAGAGAAGAGTGGTTTTATTCCGTCTGTGGGAATTCAACGACGCCTAAATGAATGTGACGATTCAATCAGGGTCGAGGCAAACGATAACGGAGACACTGCCATCGTTCTGTCCGACACGGACGTCGACTGTTGCTTCGCACTTCGTGGAAGTAACCAGGCGTACTTCAACTTCTGCCCAACTCATGTCGTTATCACAGATTACGACAAAGGTGGGCGCAAGAAGCACACTGTTTTGCTTGCGTGATCAACCTCCACGCACCCGCCTCCCAATCAGTACAGCAAAGACTTGCTGATCCTGTGGGTGAGGCGGTTTTTGTTTTCTAAAAAAAGTCATTAGCAAGATCTGACCCCTTTGACACAAGCCCATAATCCGATCTGACCCCTTGCTTATATGATCGTCAGCTTTGTTGGTGGTTTTTTTGTTTTGAAAAAAAATCCGCACTAGTCAGTCGATCCCGAAGGAGACTGGCGAGTGCGGTTCGTAAGGGCAATGTCGTTCGCTGCCTTTAAGCGATATGGAAGATCATTGCGTACATGAAAGCCCAGGTGGCCCCTGCGCTCAGCCATCCCCAGCTGTAGCGAGACAGAAAGTGAGGCGTAATGTGTTTTGGGGTTAGAATTTTTTGGTCGGCTGTCACGTGCGCACTTATGGCGAACGTCAAGCCAACGGCAAGTCCCCACAGAGCACAGCATGCGTGCAGGTGCCACAGCGGAACGAATCCACCGTCTATCTTCTCGACCATGCTTGTGGCCAGAATTGACATGCTCGTCACCGACCCGCCAAAAGAAAGCAGAGACAGCGGACGAGTAGAAATTCCCCAATGCTTCTTATTCTGAAGCACAATGAGCAACTCGAGTTTGATGAACAAGATCACGGCCATTCCGACCAGCACTGTGACCTTCATAATGTCTTCTCCGTACAGATTGTCGGGCATGACCACCTCCTTGTTTTTAGTATACTGACAAAAGAGGATAACAAGAATACCCCAGATTGTCAACGCCTATCCTTATCTCATTCTGTTTAGGTAGTATGTATTAGTTCTAATATCAATCGTTTCCAATTCGTGCGCACTTGGGTCACCAGTAAGACCGTCTCGTTAGAGGCGGTTTTTCTATTTAACTAATTTTAATAAACACTAGGTTTTTATCTAATTTTAGCCTTCTAGTGTTGACAAAACCCCATTTTTGTGGTATTATGCCTTGTCAAACTTGACCAGTGGCGAGTGGGTCGTTACTGTTTTTTGAGGAGCTAGATAATGAGATGGGAAAAGCGAGATGGCTGTACACACGTCTTTGCCGAGGGGGATGAGGACGTTCGGGGAATCCAGTTGGCGATCGGCAAGGCTTCTGCGGAACTCGCAGGGCTTGACGAGAGGTACGATGACGACGAGATGATCGCCGGTTTCATCAACGGCACGACCCTCCATATGGATCGTATCGCCGGAATTCCTCTCAAGACTAACGTGTATACTTGTGAGAAGGGGCACTGCGAGATCAACGACTACCCGCTCGAGCGTGACCGTGGTGAGGGGATGGTCGAGAAGATCCTCCTGCTCGCACAGCAGAAGTTGTAGTATCTGGACGCAGGTTGCACCAGAGCCAACTTCCATATCGTAACCGCTCCACCCGTAAGGCCCAGCAAAGACCGCTGATCCTGTGGGTGAGGCGGTTTTTGTTTTCAAAAAGTCCATAATCTGACCTCATTTTTTTTGTTTGAAGATTTTATCTAAATTAAAATATCGCCCTTTGAGGAGAATTGAACGAGTGAGTTCGGTCTGCGACTCTGCGGGCGATTTGTTCTGGTAGATTTTACTCAAAGTACTTTTTGAGTTTTGGATGGTTGTGGTATAGAAAAATGAACAGAGATCCCAGCATGGCCACAAGACAGATCCATGCATACATGATAGGGAAGTCACTTATCTTGCTCATATTGCCAAAGACAAATACCCCAATAAGGCTGAGTACTACAGCCACACCACTGATAAGTGAAATGAACAAATTGCGTGCTAGACTACGAAGCACGCTGTTTTTACTTGTTTGTTTTGTTTGGGTATCCATGAAAGGGATCCTTTCTTATTTTAAGATAATTTGTTTATATCTAACCAATACTCATTTGTCAAGCTTTTTTACATGGCCCTATATTTGGTTTTTTGTATATACGCTAAGCTATTTTTGTTTTCATTTTGGAAGTGAAAAATGCTAAATACTCCCAAGCAGTTTATAGATAGATTATACTACCCAGAGTTTCTTCTACTTTCAGGTAAATATTATCCACTGCTCCTAATGATAAGTCTTAACCTCCATTCTGTGGCGGTTTTTTTGTTAAGCATTGACCTTATAGATTGATTGTTATAAACTCTCACCGGATTTGCGCGCATGATAAACAAAGGAGGCTCCATGAGCGTTGTTCAACTTACTCATCCGCTTTTGCAACACAAGCTTGGACTTTTGCGAAGAGCTGATCTAAGCACAAAGCAATTTCGCGAGCTTGCTTACGAGATAACATGGTTTTTGATGGTTGAGGCCACCAAAGACTTGGAGCTTGACCCAGTAACGATTCAGGGCTGGGCAGGGGAAGTTGAGGTCCAGCAGATCAAGGGCAAGACTTTGACTGTTGTCCCTATCCTGCGTGCTGGCATGGGGATGCTTGACAGCGCCTTGGACATTGTACCGGGCGCCAAGGTCAGCACAGTTGGATTTTATCGCGATGAAGAAACCCTTCTGCCACAGAAGTATTACTGTAAGTTGGCTAAGGACATTACCAATCGCATGGCTTTGGTTCTTGATCCAATGGTAGCAACAGCAGGAACACTTTGTGCAACCATTTCACTTCTCAAAGAAGCTGGTTGCAAGAACATCCGCGCGCTGTGCTTGGTTGCAGCTCCTGAGGGAATCCAGAAACTTGAGGCTGAGCATCCTGATGTTACTCTCATCACAGCCTCTGTTGATGATCACCTAAACGATATTGGCTACATCCTGCCTGGTTTGGGTGACGCAGGCGACAAGCTCTTTGGAACAAAATGATCCCACGGATCCTCTCACTCTCTATCTAAGGTAGAGGGTTTTTTGTTTTGTTTGTGATTTGTTAGTGAAAGCCTTGACAATAGCAATTTTTTTTGGTAGATTATTTTCTTCTCACTTTCTGTGAGACAGGAGGTAATATGGACCGAGGAATGAGATCTTTCGCAGGTGTTTTGTTGGGTGTTGTTCTTTCTGCCATCTTTTGCACAATGATCATCTTGGTGGCGACTGGTGGTCGTGGACTTGATGGGCAAATATATTATTTGCAGGATATAGCAGATGGGCAAGCAGGGAGCGATCGCGCTTGTGCAGTATCTGAACAGCGTGCAGAAGGCGCTCGTTTCTTCAGAAGTATTGCTCTTTACTTTTTTGGACTTGTTGTTTTGGTCGGGGCTTATGTTGGTGGTAGAATCGGCTACAACTATCTGCCAGCAAAGGAAAGAAACGACAAACATAATACAACCTGATTAGGTTGTTCAATAAGGAGGAAAAGATGAGCACAGCACCATCTGAGGTAGAAGAAAAAAAGATTGTGAGTGCAAGGATTGAGCCATTACCACACCATAGCCCAGCCACACTTGCTGGCATGCTTGCACCACTTCCTGCTGTGCACGCGACCTTTGATGACGGCACCACTGAAAAACTTTTCGAGTATTACCCAGATGAGATCGGTTTCTCGCCCAGTGAGTTTATTGGGCTTACGCTGGATCAAGCGCTTGATCTGCATCGAAAGAGGGACGTTGCTTATCTGCGCTCGTAGCAGGAGTAGCATCTTGGCTTTCTGAGCCGCACTGGCATGGTGCGGTTTTTTAATTATTTTGAATTAAAAAAGTCGTTTGAACGCAAAAGGTCAAACGACTGTGTATGTAGAAGTGTTTAAGTGTATTTATTTTATCTATGCATCAGGTGAAAGGGCGTGTGTGATTTTTACAACGTTTCTATCATCGTGTTTCCTCATAAAACGGTACCATCGATGATAGAGTGGAGCCAGGGTAATTGTTATGATTGTGAGCGCAAGGAAGTATCCAAGTACCCTGATGTGGTTTTCCGCAATAGAAACATCATTGGGTCCCCAAAATGTTGCAACAACCGCAACAACTAGCGACAGCCACCAACCAAGGATGTAGTCTGTTGGAATTTTACCAAAAATCCAAATGCTCTTTGAATGCCACCAAACATTTCTTTTGGAAAAGTTTTTCCATGTGTAGTTGGGATTGAGAACAAACCATAGGAAGTCCCACATCGGGCACCATGCAAAGTACATTGCAAAGCACATAAGTTCTTTGTGCATGCTCCATGATACACCTTGAAAGAACGGAGAGTGGAAAACAAGCAGTGGCAGAAAGAACATGAAGGAGTGATAACCAGTCAGTGGTTTGCCACCCATTATCACACCATAGGCGCGAGCAATGAAGCCATTGGCGCGATACCACGTTGGCATCTTTTCTGCCCAACCATATTTGCCCTCTGCTTCAATTTCCAAACATGCAAAAACTACTGCCAAAACAAACCAGAATATTGATGAAATCAGGATGTTCATTTTTTGATCCTTGTTTTGGTTTTAAACAGCACCAGATGGACACTCTGTCATTTTTATAAGTAAAAGTCAAGATATTTGGTTTCAGGGTATAGTAAAGCAAAAGTCACAGGGTATAATGGAGATGCCTAACAAACATAACCATATACTACCTATGACTTTCGCTCATGCATTGTCTGGGCTTGACAAACACACGGTTTTTTAGTATTTTTGAGATGCGGATGCAAAGATCCGTTGTAAGAGGTGGAAGATGGACCATTGTTGGTGGGGAGGTGAAAACGATTCAGTATAAAGGCAGGGAGGCTACCATGAGTTTTCTTTTTAGCTGGTCAGCAATTTGTCATGACCGTTTCCCAAAAACATCAGATCTTTCTGAAGTGTTTGACCATGTGCTCAAGCATCTTAGGGAAAGATGCGAACTCTTTGCGGCAGCTGTGCTATTTGGCTCGGTTCCGCAAGGAAACCACAGTGTTCGCAGTGATGTTGACGGTTACATTGTGCTGGCCAAAGGAAAGGAACAAAAGGGGCGAAATCTCCTTGACCGGTGTACACAATACGCAAAAGAAAAATTTGTCCCACTTCAACTACTTGTGTTGACAGAGGAACAAGCGTATGAGGCACCATACCGTTTCGGTCCATCTTACCAGCAAATGTGGCAACGACTGCGAAGTGAAGGTCTTGTAATCGGCAAACCAGAAAGGTTTGCTACGAGATCTAAAAGCACAATCAAAACAGAAATGGAACGCAAGCTCGACATTTACGAGGGTCGAGTTAAAATGTGGAGCGACTGGGTACAGGAACTTCAAACATCTTGTGATGGAGAAGATCTGTGGGCTGAGAAGTTCGCAATGCGTTGCAGACGCAAATCTACTCGTCCTTTTCATTTTTACTGGAGTGTTGCCAGAGTTCTCCTTCTTTGGAAGAACGGAGAACTACCTTCAGACAACAAAGATGTGATTTTTTCAACTTTGATTCACGACAAGTTTTTCAGGCCATTGCTTGGAATCTTCTCGGATCTCAAGATCCTTGACGACCAATACGAACATCTATTTCTTCATACGCTTGCGGGCAGTGTGGAGAAGGATGAATATCATACAAGGCTTGCAGAGCTTGTCAGCGAAACAGTTAAAAGAAACATTGAGTTGCTTGAAGGAGCCAGAGAACTCGTTGGTTATATGTCAACGGGTGCTGATTTAGATGCTGGTTCCAAGGCAGCATGAGTACAACTCGAACGTATGGGCACATCCTTGTGGTGTGTCCCTTTTTTTACAAGTAGATGTATAATTGGTGTATGAAAATTTTATCAATTGAAACAAGTTGTGATGAAACTGCCATTGCTATTGTTGATTGCAAAGACGGTATTTTTAATATTGAAAAGAATCTTGTTGCATCACAAATTGATATTCATGCTAAATATGGTGGCGTTGTACCAGAGATTGCTGCGCGCAAGCATGTTGAAATTTTAATGCCACTTTTGCTTGAGTCTGGTATTGATCATACTGGCAAGGGAATAGATGTAATTGCTGTTACTTATGGTCCTGGGTTAGTACCTGCGCTTCGAATTGGGGTTGAGCTTGCCAAGACTTTGGCTTATGCATGGGGGAAGCCTCTTGTTGGTGTGAATCATATGGAAGGGCATCTCTATTCTGTTTTGTTAGATCCGGTAGCCGCGGACTTTAGCCTGCGTTCATGTGGAAAGCTGAAGCCTTCCGCTACATCAAATAGCGATTTTGCCATAGAGGAACCTTTTAGGGTTCCTTGTATGCGCAGTCAAAAGGCTAAAGTTACTAGCATGGAATTTCCGGCTGTTGCACTTTTGGTCTCAGGTGGGCACACTGAGATTGTATATATAAAAGAATTTGGTCAGTATGAAATCGTTGGCCAAACACGTGATGATGCAGCAGGCGAGGCTTTTGATAAGGTTGCAAAGTTGTTGGGGCTTGAGTATCCAGGTGGGCCTGTAATTTCTAAATTTGCTGAAAAAGGGAATCCTGAAGCTGTGAATTTTCCAAGACCAATGTTGGATAGTAAAGATTTTGATTTTAGTTTTTCAGGTTTGAAAACTGCTGTGTCTGTTTATTTGAAAAGTTCACCAAAACTGTCATTGCGAGGAGGAACCCTGAGCGAGCCCAAGGCGAGTCGAAGGGGACGACGAAGCAAACTTCTTGAGAAGATTGCTTCGCTCCCTTTGGTCGCTCGCAATGACATATCCGTTGAAGACATCTGTGCATCATTTCAGGAAGCTGTTGTTGAAACACTTGTTACAAAAACAAAAAAAGCAGTTGATGAATTTAATCCAAAATCAGTTATTCTTTCAGGAGGAGTTTCTGCAAACAACAGATTGCGTGAAGCCTTTGAATCCTCTTTTAGTATTCCTGTGTTCATCCCAAGTATTGCAAACTCAACAGACAACGCAGCGATGATTGCAGTGGCTGGATATTTTCATGCTAAGAAAAAGGATTATGTTGATCCACTAGAATTAACCGCTGATCCAAATTTAACACTTGCCACATTGTCATCCTGAGGCAAAGCCGAAGGATCCCATTGTTTAAGCAATGAGATTCTTCGCCTTACTACGTTCGGCTCAGAATGACAAGTTATTAGTATGATCTCTAATTCGCTAGAACAAACAAATCAAATAGCATCTGAATTTGCGCAGACTCTCAAAGGTGGTGAGGTTGTTTTAATGCGTGGAGAACTGGGTTCTGGAAAAACTACTTTTGTTCAAGCTACATCAAAAGCACTTGGTTCACATGATCGTGTACACAGTCCTAGTTTCACTATCATGAACTTGTACTCAATCCCCCCCCTTACTAAGGGGGGGCTAGGGGGGGTCTATGAGGGCGTTCGCGAAATCGTGCACTTAGACTTCTATCGCCTACAGGAACAACCAGATTCTTTGGAAGATCTTGGGCTTGAAGAATGGTTTAACAGAGAAGATGTGGTTATTTTTATTGAATGGCCAATTCATGAACAATTTAAAGACTCCCAAAGCAAGCTTATTTATATAGACTTCCAAATAATCTCAGAGAACGAACGCAAGATTGAGATTAATAAAAGACAAGGGTAATCTGATTTTTTTAATCAAAAGCGGTGAGTTTTTCTCACCGCTTTTTTTGTTCCGAGACTCCCGGTGTCGACTGTTATTCAGAGACACTGGGAGTCAATTCACTCGATAGACTCCCGGTGTTTTTGGACATTCAGTCAACACCAGGAGTCTCACACGGCCAAGAGGCCGTGGAATTTTATTCTCCTGTAACACGAAATACTTCTTCTGTTGTTGTAACGCCATCTATCACTTTTAATAAGCCATCTTGTTGCATGGTGACCATGCCTTGTTTTTTACCAAGTTCTAACATGTCGTTTTCAGAAAGTCTTTTGGGATCCTTGAGTGCTTCCATTATATCTTTATTCATGAGTAAAAGTTCATAAATTCCAATTCGTCCATTGTATCCAGAGCCATGGCAAAGATCACATCCTTTTCCTTTATAAAATTTCCATTCAGATTCTGGAGTCAGTGTTTCGCCTGAATTTTCTGGAATATCAGCAAGAATAGTTTTTACTTTCTCTAAAATATCCTGTTCAATTTTTTGTTCTTCTTTGCAGTCTTGGCAAACTCTACGAACAAGTCTTTGGGCGATGATTCCATTTAGCGATGGCCCAAGCAGAACTGCGTTTACTCCGATTGATATTAATCGAGGTATTGCACCGCTGGCGTTGTTAGTGTGCAGTGTTGAAAGAAGAAGGTGCCCAGTTAGCGCTGCATCAATAGCAGTTTGAGCTGTTTCAAGATCGCGGATTTCTCCAACCATTACAATATCAGGATCTTGACGCAGAATTGAGCGAAGCCCTCCTGCAAACGTGTAATCTTTTGAAGAGTCAATTTGTGATTGATTAATACCTTCGAGTTTGTATTCAATAGGATCTTCAAGAGTAAGAATTTTTACCTCAGGTTTATTAAGTTCTTGGAGTACTCCGTAAAGTGTTGTGGTTTTTCCAGAACCTGTTGGCCCTGTTGTTAAAAGCATGCCATTTGGTCTTGAAATTTCATGACGCAATCTTTCTTCCACAGGAGGACGCCATCCAAGATCAAAGAAGCTGACACGTATTGCAGATGGTTTTAAAATACGCATAACAACTGACTCACCCCATGCAGTAGGTATTGTTGAAACACGAACATCAGTATCGCCCTCTTTTAAGAAAATAGTGAAACGGCCATCTTGCGGTCTGTCTGTTACATTGATTTTTAGTCCACTGATGAGTTTTACTCGCGATATTATTTTTTTCCAAGAATCATGTGGAAGACTAGCCACTTCTTCGAGAACTCCGTCAATGCGAAACCGTACAATAATTTTTTGTTGCTCTGCTTCAATATGCACATCACTTGTATTGAATTGAACTGCTGCTGCCATAACAACAGTCATGACCTCACTGACACTAACTTGTGAAATGCTTTTTTGTATATCTTCAAACGTTTTGAGGTCTTTTTGATATTTTTCAAGTTCTTCTTTTGTAATTTTTACACCTTTTACAATTTCTCGGATTTGTGGAAGATTGTCATATGCTTTAAGTGAAACACGCAAGCTTTCTTCGGAAATAAGATATATATCACCTTGTGCTTTATTTCGTTCCTCAAGTTGAAATAGTAATTCTTTCACTTCATCATTTTGAGGTTGAGTACTTCCAAGACGTATCTTTGGTCCTGATGATAAGAAACAAACTGTTTTTAGTTTTTCAGCTCTATCTTTTGGAATTTGAATAAGAGCTTCTGGTGCAATAGGGAAGCCTTTAAGATTTACATATTGCGACCCAGATGAATTAGCCAATTCTTGAGTTTCTTCCTCTTTTTCTTTAATGTGAACATCTTTTAGCTTGTAATCAAGCTTTTGGGAAGTTGCTGTTGTGTGAGGGTTGTGTGTTTGACCATCAGTGTCATCAGAGTTACCTTTTTTACTCATTAGATCCTGAATGGTTGGAAATGTATTATCAGTCATAGGTTTTCATTAACTAATTCATTTTACCGCATTCTTGTCAAAATGGCGATAAATCAAAAAACTCACCACCACCGGCGAGCTATTGATAATAAATATTATTTGCAATGAAGTTTCATTATATCACGGTCGTGACATAATGAAGCCTTTGTTTATTAGCAGATTTCTAACGAAAATGAAACAGTCTGTGGATTTTTGATCTCATTTTTTCTGCAGTTTGTTTTTTCACAGCTCTTTCATAAAAAAGCAACCAAGCTGAATATTGGAAGGTTGTTGTTATTCCTATAAACAAAACTGAAACTGTGATCAATGTAATAAGTGCAATGAAGTGTACAAAGAAAAGTACAGGTGTCCATCCAATCCAAATAAAGAATAATTGAAGAAGTGCATATGGTATTGCAAGAAGGCTGATTCCAAGCAAAGTGAGGATCCCAAAGAAAAGTACAACAAAGAAAAGTACAACTCCAAGTTCGAATGTAATAAGCCAGTGCTTAACAAAATACTTGAATGCATTTTGAATCGCATCAAGCGCATGAGTTCCTTTTCTTACAATATCCATTAAAGCAATCGATGAAATAATACTCACGATAATCACAAGAGGGAAGAATGCAAGGAAAACTAAAAAGAATATAATCCCCTCAAGGTTGTTGTGGTAATCTAGCAGTGACAGCACAACATAGGTTGAAAGCATCATCAAAATTGCAAATGTTGCTTTTGTAAGAAACGCAAGTTCAAGCACTCTGAAAAAAATATGATCAAGCTTTTTTTGTTTTTTCAAGTTTTCAATTATTGTTTTTTGCGAGTAGATAGCAAACACTACTAATATTATTGTAATGAGTGCTAGAAATGTTATAGTTCCAGAAATTCTAGATATTGGTAAAAGACTTAATTGTTGGATATAGAACCCCAAAAGCTCAAAACCAGCAAAAGAACCATTTGCTATACTGTGCAAGAATTCGCTTGTGTTATCAACGCGTTTGAATGTGCGAAATACAACATCAAACACACCGCCCGTAGAAATTAATGCAGCAAAAAAACCAAAAACCCACAGGCGTTTATTATGCCATACGAGGCTCCATGCATCGCGAATTAAAGGGCGATACAACGCCTCTGGATGAATTTTTTTAAACATATCCTCCTTTGTATTGAGTATGGGGTATCCGGTATTCAGTATTAATATCGAGACACGGTTTTTGATACTCTATACTGTATACCTGATACTGGATACTCTTGTTATTTATTTTTATTTCTCAAGATTTGGTTTTTGTGTATTCTCTGACACAGTTTTAAACAATGCTTCAAAATCTTCTCTTTCAAGAGTTTCTTTTTCAAGAAGTTCTTTTACGATCTTATCAAGCATTTCTCTTTCATCTTTTATAATACCACGAGCAGTGCCCATTGCGCCAATAATAAGCTTTGATATTTCCTCATCAATTTTTTGAGCTGTTTTTTCTGAGTAGTTTTTATGCTCATGAATTTCTTTTGCAAGGAAAATAAGGTCTTCTGATTCACCAAAAACTTGAGGTCCAAGCTCATCAGTCATTCCGTATTTGGTTACTATTTCGCGTGCAAGTTGAGTACATCGTTTTAGATCATCTGAAGGGCCAGTGCTTACATCATTAAAAACATCTTTTTCTGTAACATATCCACCAAGCATAACAGCAAGTTCATCAACAAATTCTGCGCGTGTTCTGTAGCGTTTGTCGCTATCTGGTAATTTTAATGTGTATCCTCCAGCATGACCTCGACTTATAATTGATATTTTATGAACTGGATCAGAATTAGGAAGCGTGTAGGCAACAAGTGCATGTCCTGCTTCGTGGTATGCTGTCATCTTTTTTTCTTCGTCAGTCATTACTCGGCTTCTTCGCTCTGGTCCTAACAGGACTTTTTCAATTGATTCTAAAATATCAATTTCTGCAATAGCTGTTTTGTTGCGCCTTGCGATTCGAATAGCTGCCTCGTTTAAAAGGTTCATAAGATCAGCACCTGAAAAACCAGGAGTTCTTTTAGCGATTTTATGCATACTGACCTGCTGTTCAATGGGTTTGTTTTTTGCATGGATTGATAGAATTTCTTCTCTTTCTTTAATGTCAGGCATGTCAATAATAATACGTCTGTCAAAACGACCTGGACGTAAAAGTGCAGGATCAAGAACATCTGGTCTGTTTGTAGCTGCTACAACAATCACTCCAATATTTGGATCAAAACCATCCATCTCAACAAGGATTTGGTTCAAGGTTTGTTCGCGCTCATCATGACTTCCACCAAGACCTGCTCCGCGCTGTCGTCCAACTGCATCAATTTCATCAATAAAGATAATACAAGGAGCTGTTTTTTTTGCTTTTGCAAATAGGTCGCGTACTCGAGAAGCACCAACTCCAACAAACATTTCAACAAATTCTGATCCGCTGATATGGAAAAAAGGAACTCCAGCTTCTCCTGCAACAGCTCTTGCCATCAGAGTTTTTCCTGTACCAGGTCGGCCCATAAGTAGCGCCCCTCTTGGGAGTTTAGCTCCAACTTGAGCAAACTTTTTTGGGTTTTTTAAGAAATCAACAACCTCTTGTAGTTCCTCTTTTGCTTCTTTTGCTCCAGCAACATCTTTAAAAGTGATTTCTTGTTTTTTCTTTGAATTTGCCTCACGAGCACCTGATTGGCCAAAAGAAAGCGCTTTATTGTTAGCGCCTTGCATTTGACGAATCATAAACCAGAATATTCCTATCAGGATAATTAAAGGAAGAAGTGATGGCAGGATAATACTCATGAAATAATCACTAGCACCTTTTTCTTTTACTGAAATATTTACTTGTTTTAATTGTTCAGGAGTTACCCCGTAGTTTGTGAGAAGATCTGAAAGAGATTCATCTTTTTCTTTTTGTGTAACAGCGATTGCATCATCATTAAGAATAACTTTTATTTCATCTCCACGAATCTCGATATTTTTAATATTTTCTTGTTGAACATATTCAACAAGCTTGCTGATTCCAATTTTTTCAGGTTTTTGTGTGTTAATACTGTATGTTGAAAACGCAGCAGCGATCACAAGTAAAAACACAACAAAAAGTATGATATTTTTTGAGAGAGGTTTCATAGTAATTACTAAATAACATTTATTACAAGACTATTCTTCCTTCTCTTGTATATCTTCAGGTTTTGGCGATTCATCCACAACAGGAACTTCTTCATTTTTTTCAGTTTCTAAAAACGGATTGTCTTTTAGTGAGAGACCGAGCCTGTGCTCATTTGGTTCAATCGACACGATTGTGAATTCCATTTCATCACCTGGTTTACCAAGAATTTCAACATCTTCAATAGGTTTATCAGATAATTCTGAAACATGGGCAAGCCCATGGATTTCAGGATCAAGCTCAACGAAAAAGCCAAATGGATTAACTTTAAGAATTTTCCCTTTCACTGTTTCTCCAATGTTATATCTTTTTACAACATCCATCCAAGGGTCTTCGATGAGTTTTTTCATTGATAGGAAAATTTTACTTCCTTCTATACCAATGATTTCGGCCTTGATCATCTGTCCAATTTTGAGAATATCGCGTGGGTGATCAATTCTTTGCCATGCAATCTCGCTGATATGAACAAGCCCTTCAAGAGCATCAAATTTTACAAATGCTCCAAAATCAGCAAGTGCAGTAACTTCTCCTTCAATTGCATCCCCAACTTTATATTGTTCAATTACTCCTTTTTGTTGTTCCTCCCAAACATTCTTTTCTGAAACAATTAATTTTTCATCACTTTCGTTTACATCAATCACACGCACCTTCATGGTTGAGCCAACGTAGGATTTAAGTTTTTCAAGAATTTTTGATTTATCACCTCCACTTACGCGTGGGTAGTGTTCAGGTGAAAGCTGTGACACAGGAAGGAAACCTGTAACATTGTTGATGCGGATGATAAGTCCACCTTTGTTTGCTTCAAGGATTTTAATATCAACAACATCTCCTGTTGTATAAGTTTTTCGAAGTTCTTCCCATGCTTTTTTCTGGCCTGCAAAACGAAACGAAAGTTCAAGCTCGCCCATTTCGTTTTCAAGCTCAAGCACAGTTGCTTCAACTTCATCACCTAGTTTAATGTCACCGTATTCTTTTGCTTCAGCATAAAGTTCGCGGCCACGAATTACGCCTGTCATTAAGCCTGCAATATCAAGGCGCACCTCACGCCTTCCTGTTGAAATAACTTTTCCAGTTACGACATCTCCCTCTTTTGGGATATTTAAATACTCCTCTTCTTGAAGGAGTTTTTGGAAATCTGAAATCTGAGATTGTGTATTCATAATGTTTTCCGATAGATTGGAGCCACACAGCTGGATCCATCGGCGCTAATTATTAGTTACTTAAGTGGTGGCAGTATATCTGATTATTGTTATTTTGGCAAGAGTTTGTGTAAAAAAGGAGTATTTAATACTCAGTATTCAGTATCTAGCAAAGGGCATGGAGGCGAACTTTTTTGTATTTGATTGTAGATACTTAATACTTTATACTGGATACTAGATACCCTATTACTAATATTAGCCCTAACAATATGCCACATCCACACAAATCATTGCTTGATGAATTTCAATATGCCATTGATCATTTTGCGATTTCTGTACCAAACGAAGTAAAAAAAGAGGCCCAAAAATTACATGATGATTTATTGGCCGATGAAAATGCTGATGAAAATAAGATTCAAAAGGTTTTATTTGAAATTGGCTTAAAAACATACTCTCCTCGTATGGCATTTCATGAATTATCACACAATGACACAGAAGAGAAAGTTAAAGCAATTGTTTTGGATCATGTGGACAGGCCTGTGTCTGAAAAGTTAAAGTTGCATCTTGATTCGGGTGTTAGGCTAGATGAGATAATAGAAAGTGATATTTTTGAGGAAGGATTCAGCGCGGAGGAGCGTTATCAAGTTGAGGACGGGGTTTTGGTAGCAAAGCAGCGTATCCATGATGAGACTTTGGAAACATTTGATAAAAACAGTGATGAATATGTTAGACTTTTAAAAAAGTGGGAAGATCATGCAGTAGCTATTCTTGAAGCAATAAAAAAATTGGAGGATTTAGCTGTAAATAATTCACAATATAAAGATGAGATTTTACAAAAGTCAAAAAGACTTAAAGAGGGATTTTTAGTAACCGAACCAGATCCAGAGCTTGATGAAATAAAAAACGAGATTGAGTATTGGCAGGGGCTGATTTCTGAAGAAGAAGGGTCTTGATCATTTGGGCAGATTTTGGTATCCTGTTAGCGAATCCGGTCAGCTATTAAATAATATATAAGTAAGTTTTTGTTTTTTATTTATGCAAATATCATGGCATGGTTTATCTTGTTTTGAGATATTAGTAAAAACTACAACAGCAGAATCTACAATCGTAATTGACCCATATTCAAATACTACTGGTTTGCGTTTTCCAAGAACCATGTCAGCACAGTGTGTTTGTGTAAGTCATAATGATGAAGACGCAAATAATATCGGTTCTGTTGATGGGCATCCTTTTATTATCAATCAACCCGGAGAGTTTGAGGTTGCTGATGTTTTCGTTTTTTCAACATTAACAAAAACAAAAGGTAACATTGATAATCTTATTTTCAGGATTGAAGCAGAAAAAATGCATATTGCACACCTTGGTGCGCTTGATAGAGAACTTACAGATGCAGAGCTACAAGACCTTGAGAACATAGACATTCTCATGATTCCAGTTGGTGGCGGAAGAGTAATGGCACCAAAGACAGCCCTAACTGTAATAAGCCAGATTGAACCACGGGTGATTATCCCAATGACGCATAATATTGCGAATGTGAAAGAAAAGTTGGGGGGAGTTGACGTCTTTTGTAAGGAGCTTGGCGCCTGTAGAGTGGAGCAGTTGAATAAGTACAAGGTTGCGAGAAAGGATCTTCCCGAAGAAGAAATGGTGATTATGGTTCTTTCTAAATAATTATGAGCAATCATCCCATTGATAAAAAAACATATTACACATACTTAAGTTGTGTGATTTTAACTATAGTGTTTGTTGTGGTTGGTTGGGCGATGACTCTTCGTGGAACAATGGGTGAATTTGTAGAATCAGTGAAAGAAAGCAATAAAGTAAGTGATAAATTTTCCCAGACAGCAGAGTTTGTTAGGCCTGAAGTTTTAGATGCATCAAATAGTATAAAGTCTTTTGGGGAGATTTTTATTGAACCGATTGTTGAAAAAGAAAAAGAAAAAGCAGAGGTTAAGGCCACAACAACAAAAATAATGATAGAAGAACTTGAAAAAAGACAAGCAAGCGAGGCTGAAGGGCAAGATGCGGTTGAAGGAGATGCAGGAGAGGGTATTAATTTCGAAAAAGTTGAAAATACTGACATTAATAATTTTCAATAGTTAAAATAGTAGTGACTGTCATTTTTCAATGAAACAATATGTTAAACAAGAAACAAAATCAGAAATTACCACTTGTCACAAATCAAAACATAGGAAATGTTCAAGAACAAAGCATTGTTGATGAAATGAAAACGTGTTATTTGGACTATGCCATGACAGTTATTGTTGGCCGTGCTCTTCCTGATGTGCGTGATGGTTTAAAACCTGTTCATCGCAGGATTCTTTATTCAATGTGGCAGTCAGGTTTGAGGAGTAATGCAAAATTTAAAAAATGTGCAACAGTTGTTGGAGATGTTTTGGGTAAATACCACCCACATGGAGACTCAGCAGTGTATGAATCCCTTGTGCGTATGGCGCAGGATTTTTCACTACGATATCCACTTGTGCGAGGTCAGGGAAACTTTGGTTCGCTTGATGGTGATTCCGCCGCCGCTTATCGTTATACAGAAGCAAAGCTTGAATCTCTCGCAGAAGAAATGCTTTTAGATATTGAAAAACAAACAGTTGATTTTGTTCCGAATTTTGATGGTACTCACAAAGAACCAAAAGTGCTTCCTGCAAAAGTACCAAATCTTCTTGTGAATGGAACAGTTGGAATTGCAGTTGGAATGGCTTCAAACATTCCACCACACAACCTCACTGAGGTATGTAATGCTATTTTGCATTTAATTGATAATCCAAATGCTTCGGTTGATGATTTAGGGCAGTTTATTCAAGGCCCTGATTTTCCAACAGGTGCTATTGCTTACAATATTAATGATATTAAACAAGCATTTGCCACAGGTAAAGGTGGTGTGGTTGTAAGAGCTAAAACAGAGATTGTTGAGGATGAAAAAGGGTATTTCACAATTATTGTTCATGAAATTCCGTATCAGGTGAATAAATCAACTCTGCTTGAAAGAATTGCATCTCAGGTACGTGAGAAAAAACTTGAGGGTATTCGCGACCTGCGTGATGAATCTTCAAAAGGTGGCGTGCGTATTGTTATTGAACTTAAGAAAGACGCATATCCAAAGAAGGTTTTAAACAGGCTTTATCAAACAACACAGCTACAGGAAACATTTCATTATAATATGATGGCTTTGGTTGAAAATGGTTTACAGCCAAGAATTTTGAATGTAAAAATGTTTCTTGAGGAATATCTCAAACACAGAAAAGAAGTAATAACAAGAAGAACTCAATTTGATTTAACTAAAGCAATAGAGCGCGCTCATATTTTAGAAGGTTTGCGTATTGCAATTATTAAAATCGATCAGGTAATCGCAACAATTAAAAAATCAAAAGACAAAGATGTTGCTCGCGAAAATTTGATTTCAAAATTTAAATTAACAGAAATACAAGCGGTTGCTATTCTGGAAATGCGTTTGCAACAGTTAGCCAACATGGAAAGAATGAGAATTGAACAAGAGTATGAAGAAAAAATGAAATTAATCAAAGAGCTTGAGTCAATATTAAAGAGTGAGAAAAAGCTTTTTGGGGTAATCAAAGAAGGTGTTATAGAAATAAGGGATCGGTTCGGTGGAGAGCGCAGAACACAAATTATCAAGCACGGCATGAAGGATTTTTCAATTGAAGATGTTATTCCTGATGTTCCAACCGTTGTTATGATTACAAGAGCTGGATATATTAAACGTTTGCCACCTGATACGTTTAAGCGTCAGGAGCGAGGTGGAAAAGGTGTGTCCGGAATTACAACAAAAGAAGAAGATGCTATCGACAAGGTATTTACAACAAGCACTCATAAAGATTTGTTGTTTTTTACAACACGCGGGCGCGTCTTTCAGCTTAAGGCTTATGATGTTCCTGAGGCCACAAGAATTTCAAAAGGCCAGGCATTGGTAAACTTTTTACAACTTGCGCCAGGAGAACTTGTTTCATCAGCACTATCAATGGATGAACTTGAAGAATATAAATTTCTTGTAATGGTAACCAACACTGGAATAATTAAGAAAACAAGCCTTTCAGAATTTGAAAATGTGAGACGTTCTGGCTTGATTGCTATTAAATTAAAAGACAACGATTTCCTCCAATGGGTAAAACCAACAAGTGGTAAAGATGAAATTATGCTGGTGTCCTCTATGGGGCAGGGAATTCGTTTCTCAGAAAAAGATGTTCGGCCAATGGGGCGTGTTGCTGCAGGTGTGCGTGGAATAAAATTAAAAAACAATAATCAAGTTGTTGGGATGCAGGTGATCAGAGAAGCTTCTGTAAAAAGCAAGCCTCCATATCAAATATTGGTTGTTATGCAAAATGGATTTGGCAAGAGAACAGATGTTACAGAATACAAGCTTCAAAGGCGTGGTGGATCTGGTGTTAAAACAGCAAACATCACAACAAAAACAGGAAAGATTGTAGCTGCAATGGAAGTGCCACCTGATGATTTGCGTGATTTAATTGTTGTTTCAAGCTCTGGACAAGTTATAAGATCTAGTGTACAGTCAGTCTCTCATCTAGGCCGCTCAACTCAAGGTGTTCGAATAATGCGGTTTAAGAAAGATGATGATATTGTTGTAAGTACAACGATCGTATAACATGTCAAATATTAAAAATATTGATTTCGAGCTTCTGTTTCGACGTTTAACAGAATTATTCTCAATTGACGGTTTTGAAGAGCCTGTCTTGGTTCATGGTGGACGTATGTGCGTTAATGTACACATCCGCTGTAATCAAGGCAGTTTTTTCTTAAAACAATACAGGCAACACATGACAGAATTTGTACATGAGGTAAAACATGCAGAAAAGTATTTTTTTGATCATGGTGTGCCTGTAATCCTGCCAATAAAAGATAAGTACCACAGATATTCATTTTGGTTTGATGAATTTTGGTTCAGTTTATTTCCTTATATTGAAGGGACAATACCTGATGTGAATATGAGCGATGTAACGATAAAATCATTAGGGAACTGGCTTGGGAAGATTCATAAAATCGGCGAGAAATATCCTGAAGACACATTTCGAAGAATCAGATTTTGGGATAAGAATCGTTTTTATACACAATATTTAGAAATCAAACATACTTATAATCAAAAGGTTGAAAAAACAAAGTCAGAGGAAGAAGCAATGAAATTTCTTGAAACGAAAGAGGGTATTGTGCGTCAGAACACTTTTGCTCCAAGTGATGTTGAAAGAACAAACGAATGTTTGTTGCATGGAGATTTTATTTACACTAATGTATTTATTGATACATTAGGAGAAATAAGTCATGTTTTTGATTTTGAAAAAGCTGTGAAGGGGCCAATTGGATATGAGGTTGCAAGAAGCATGATGATTAATTGTTTTGACAATGGGTGGAGTGATGAAAATATAAACAAAGCAAAAAAGTTTATTAATGCTTACAGGGAGATTCATGCGTTGACTTTTGATGAATTTAGTCTAGGGTTTCGAACGTACATGACTTCCATGGCGCACAAAGGCTGGATAGAAGGTCAAATTATCTTAATGGGATCACAAAAGCATGATGATATATTAAGAGCGCATGCAATGCGTATTAGCCATTTTAATGACAATTGGAAAGAATTTTGCCGTTTAATATATTATTGACAAAAATAGTGTGAATTGATAAACTTCGCACACAATTTTATTACATTTTTATGCCACATCAAGGACATCGAAGAACAAGTACTTCAAAAAAAACACGGGCTGCGCATTTTGCAATAAAAAAGACTGTTTTAACAAGTTGTCAGAAATGCAAAGAGCCTGTAAAACCTCATCATGCTTGTGGGAATTGCGGTTCATATAAAGGTGAGCAGGTTGTTGATAAAACACGATCAACACGAAGGTTAATGAAAAAAGCTCAAGAAAAAGCCCAAGCAGAAAAGGAAAATACAGCAAACACAAAAGAGACTTAAAAGTCTTTTTGTGTTATATTTGATTTAAGAAGTGCAAATTTATTAATTAAAATACGATCCTTTCGTTCCTAAGTTCCTTAATTCTATGTCAAATCGTCATTTAGCAAGAATGATTGCCATGCAATCTCTATATCAATGGGATTTTATTGGTAATGATACAACCAAACTTCAGGAGATAATTGAGTTTAATCGTCAGGAATTTGCGCCAAAATTTAATGATCAAGGATTTATCAAGACATTAATTGATGGTGTTTTGGAAAATAAGGAAAAGATTGATGAGATAATAATTCAATTTGCACCTGATTGGCCCCTTGAAACACTAACAATTGTTGATCGGAATATTTTACGTCTTGGTGTTTATGAATTGAAATTTTCACCAAACGTTCCATCAAAAGTGGCAATTAATGAAGCAATTGAGCTTGCCAAGAGTTTTGGAGGAGAATCTTCTGGAAAATTTGTAAACGGAGTATTAGGTGCTATTTACAAAGATATGGTTTCAAAAGATGAATTGAAAGATATTGATAAGCAGGAAAAGAAAGTTGAGGAAAAAGTGGAAAAGAAAGAAGATGTAAAGGAGGAAAAATAATAATTGACTAACAATAGTGGTAGAGTGGTTAAGTGATAGAGTGTACAATTATTCTCACTTTATCACTTTTTCACTTTATAAATTAATTATAAAAAATATGCCAGACATCGAAAAGTTTGAACAAGTACTTGGCATTACGTTTCAAAACAAGGATACGTTGCGCCAAGCGCTTGTTCACCGCTCATACATCAATGAGCATCCAGATTTTCACATAGGTCACAATGAGCGATTAGAGTTTTTAGGAGATGCAGTTCTTGAGCTTGTTGTTACAGAATATCTTTATGAAAATTATGAAAACCCAGAAGGTGAATTAACTAACTGGAGAGCGTCTTTGGTAAACGCTGAAATGCTTTCAATGATTTGTAGCCAGATTGGTACAGAGGAATATTTGTATCTATCAAAAGGGGAATCAAAGGATGCAAATTCAAAGGCTCGAAAATATATTCTTGCAAATGCAATGGAAGCAATAATTGGAGCAGTCTATATTGATTTAGGTTGGGATGCTTCAAAGAAATTTATCACAGATGTTGTGATATCAAAATTACCTCACATACTTGAACATAAATTATATATTGACCCAAAGAGTCGATTTCAGGAAGCTTCGCAGGAAAGAATGGGGATCACTCCATCTTATAAAGTCATGGGAGAGACAGGGCCTGACCATGCAAAAGATTTTGAAGTAGGAGTGTATTTAGGAAAAGATTTGGTTGCAAAAGGTATTGGTACTTCAAAGCAGGAAGCTCAAGTTTCAGCAGCGCAAGCAGCAATTGAATTAAAGGGTTGGTAGCCTGTCATTGCGAGGAACGCAGTGACGACTTGTCCTTCCGTAGCTCCGCAGGAGCGAAGGAGGAAGCAATCTTCTTGAGTGAGGAGATTGCCACGCACAGCTTTGCTGTGCTCACAATGACAATTGGGAAACTAAAAAACCGGCGCTCTATCAGGCGTCGGTTTGAGTTTGGTTGTTGCCCTTGGCACGACGGAAGTACAAAGGCATCCAGTACAGGACGCCAAAGAGCCGGATGCTCTTGTAGTGCACAAGCACCTTTGTGCCTGGTCTGAACTTTTTGCCAACCTCACTTTTGAAGCACTCACGCGTCATGAATTCGGAACGGTCGCCACAGTCGATCTCAACGGCTTCTGTAACCATTTCGCCGTGGGCTGTGAGTTCAAGCACTCTGTGGATTTCGCTTTCATTTGTGACAAGCCCTTCAACAGTCTTCCTTCTTTTACCAGAGGCCCGTTCTTCAGGCGTCATGCGGTGGGATTTTTCTTGCACACGTGTCACATGGATGATGTAAATTGTGCTAGCGATGAAAGCAAGAATGATTCCAGCCATCATTAGAGATTCGAGCATTTTTGTACTCCTTTCCAGAGTTTGGTTTGTTGTTATCTCGAATTTGAACTCCGGACACCCTATTAACTCATGTATTTGTGTTTTTGTCAAGAAGACAGCATAAGGCCACTCGTCTTGAGAGGTAGATAAATAGGGGGGAGATAACTGAATTGTGTGAATAAAAAATATTGCTAAAATTAGTAACAAAATAGCCTAATTCTATTGACAAAAGAGCATTTTTGTGCTATACTAGGTTCATACAATTCAATATTGGGGAGAGAGACCAATAGCCCTTTTTTGGGCAAAAGCTGATTTTTTTGCAGAAATCTCTCCGATTTGTGTTGAAAAGTCAGTTTTTCTTTTTTACCAAAGAAGAGGAAAGAAATTTCATCTTTTTAGGTAATCTGCGAAATGGGTTCGCAGA
>JBDRLV010000040.1:0-11993 GCA_043812755.1 Patescibacteria group bacterium
CACCCGCTTGTTCGCATGAAAGTTATTTCTTCTTTTGCGACAGGGTTTGGTTGGTGGTGGCAAAAGCACCCAGAAACTGGAGAGCCTGTTTTAACATATGTGCATCCTGCAACAGGAATTAAAGCGTTGCCTGATGCGGAATTTTTTGAGGCCGATCGAACAGATCAAGGGCGTGATTATATTGCGTCAGAGTCATTTATGGATCAAATGCGTAATCTCGAGCTTGCTGTTCCGTTTACTGCAACCCGATCGCTTATCCCAACAATAAACTCAATTGCTTTGTTGTCACAAGGGGATGAGAATAGTTATTTTGTCACTGCCTGTAAATCAAAAAATTCTTTTTACTCCTACTCAGCAGTTGACACAGAGAATTCATCCGAGGTATATGAATCCAGTTTTGTTGTAAATTCTTACAGCGTGCTCAATTCACACAGAATTCATAATTGTAAATTTGTGAGACAAAGTTTTGATTGCATGAACAGCGCGTTTCTTTTTGATTGTCGCAATTGTGAATTTTGTTTTGGAGCAACCAATAAGCGAAATGCCAAATACGTATTTTTCAACGAGCAGTTAAGCAAAGATGAATGGGAAAAACGTGTTTCAGCTATTGAGTTAACACGCAACTCTACTGTGCAAGAATATGTGAAACGGTTTCGAGATCTGGTACATTACAAAGCTGTGTGGCCAGAAAATTTCAATGAGCATGTTGAAAACTGTGTGGGGGAGTTTCTATACAAATGCCGCGATTGCAAGTACGTCTTTTTTGGTCTTGATGGACCATCACATAATTATTATGGGTGTTGTTTTTTTGGACAATCACAGACAAACGCCTTTGTTGGTGGAGCAGTGGATTCAACAGAAAATTTTTATTCTCATGCTCCGCTTCAGTCACGCGGTTGTAAATATGTGCATTCCTGCGTGTCTTGTCAGAATATGGAATATTGCATGCAGTGCTGGAATTGTGAGAATTGTTTTGCGTGCGTAGGGCTTGTGCGAAAACAGTTTTGTATTTTTAATAAGCAGTATTTGGAACAAGAGTACTGGGAAAAAGTTGATGAGCTTAAATGTCTCTTGCTTGAAAAGGAAGAGTACGGTGAATTTTTTCCGTGGAGTTTTGCACCAACATACCCTTTGGCATCTGTTGGGCTTATGTATTTAATTGATGAAAAAGATGTTGAACAACTGGGAGGGTTGTTGTTTGATTCAGATTCTGCGGGCGCTCTTGGAGAAACCACTGGATCTGGTGAGCCAAAATCACCAGAGGATATTCCTAATTGTATTAATGATATTAAAACAGAAGAATGGACTGCAGTTCCTATTTTTGATGCAAATGAAAAAAGACGTTTTGCTTTTTTAAAACCAGAAATTGAGTTATATAAGAAATTGGGAATAGCTGCATCAAATATTCATCCAATGACACGACTTAAGAATCTTGTTTTTGAAGCAAACTCTGCAATTTTTATTGATCATAAGTGTGTGCAGTGTCAAAAGGAAATAACAATATCAAAGAACGCCACGTATCCTGACAAAAAAGTGTATTGCAAAGAGTGTTATCTTCAATATCTTGAAAAGAACAGGTGAGTGTCGAGAAGATTGCTTCGCCCAACTCAGCTGGGCTTCGTCGGTCTTTGGCCTCCTCGCAATGACAAATTTAAAACACCGCAATTGAATTGCGGTGTTTTAAAGTCGGGTTTCTTTGTTTCTTGGTCTCTTTGTTCCTGTTACTTCTTTATCCAATCTTCTTTGAGCTTTCGCTTAAAGCGATTCTTTACATCAGCAAGATACCATAGTTTTGCTCTTCGAACCTTTGCGGTTTTTACAAGTTCTATTTTTACTACAACTGGAGAGTTCAAAGGGTAAATTTTTTCAACACCGAATCCACCACTGACTTTTCGAACTGTAATTGTTTTTGAAACCCCAGCTCCGCGTACAGCAAGCACCATCCCTTCAAACACCTGAATACGCTCTCGTTCTTCGCCCTTGGCATTTACATCTTTTATGCGTTCATGCACGCGCACTGTCATTCCAGGTTTAACTTTTTCCATTCCAATCAGTGTTGCTTCAAAACCCTCAGGTGGTTTTTCAGACTCTTCTACTTCTGTTGATTCCTCTGTTACTGCTTCTTCTGTGACAACAGCATCTGTTGGCACAACTTCTTCTAAAACAACCTCTTGTGTTGGTTGTTCTTCTGGGGTTACGCCATTTTGTTGCGGTTGAGTATCTGGTTGTTGTTCTGTTTGATTTTCTGGCGCACTTGTTTGCTCTGCGTTATCTTTGCTCTCCTCTTTGTCTAATATTGTTTTATCTTCGTCAGTCATATTTTTTGAATCAAATGTGGGGCAATAATACAGTGATTTTTTATTTAGGTCAAGTTTTAATCAGATTATCAATTAAACTTATGATTTCGCTGACTGTTTCGTCTATTTTCCCCGTTTTGTTAATAACAACTTTTTCGCTGATTTTAGCTATTTTCCTTTCTTCTGCTATTGATTGCAAACGGTCAGATAGGCCTTTGGTGTCTCCTTTGTCCCTTTTGTTTATTCGCAAAAGCAGATCTTCATCATTTTCAACATCAATAAAGATAACACATACGTCTTTTAATTTATTGCTAATTGTTCTTGCACCATTTGGGTCTACGACAATAAGTACCGGTAATCCATTTTGGAGTAAATCATCTAAATCTTGCTGACGACTTCCATAACAATAATCATAATGGCAATCATATTCAAAAAGTTCGTTGTTTTTTTTCATTTCTTCAAATTTTTCTTTGCTGTCAAAAAAATAATCAATTCCATCTTTTTCGTTTGGTCGCGGAGGTCTTGTTGTATGAGTGACCAGTCTTTTTAATCTAGGTTCTCTTTCAAGAACTTTTCTTGACACACTAGACTTTCCAGCACCACTTGGCCCAGTTATAATAAATATTTTCTCATGCATATTATTTTGGAAGTGATTTGAGAATTTTTTCTAGCTCAATTGGTAGAGGTGCTTCAAATGATTTTAATGTTCCATCAGGGAGGGAAAATTCAAGTTTATGAGCATGAAGAAAAATTCGATTTAATTCTATCGGTTTTATGTTTTTCATTTTTGTTTTTTTATAAAGCTTATCTCCAACAAGTGGATGGTCGATTGCCTTGAAGTGAGCACGAATTTGGTGTGTTCTACCAGTTTTAATTTGAACTCTTAAATAGGTTGCTGTTTTGAAGCGTTCAATAACATCATACAAAGTAATTGCTTCTTTCCCTTCCTGAAATTCTGGGCGAGCCACCATACGTCCTAATGTTTTTGATCGTGCAATTTTAAGTTTAATAACATCATGGTTTTTTTGAATTTGTCCGTAGGCAAGCGCCAGATATTCTTTGAAAATTTTTCTTGATTGAAATTCAGATTTTAAAAATTCATAAGCACTTTGGGTTTTTGCAATAACCATAATGCCAGACACATCTTTATCAAGACGATGTACAATCCCAGGTCTTCTTGGGTCTTCTCCAACATTTGCAATATCAGGGTCTATTTCAAGAATCGCATCAACAACAGTTGGACTTATATCCTCAGGAACAGATTCGTGCACAAGGAGCCCTGCAGGTTTGTTAATGACAATTACGTTATCATCTTGGAAGAGTATATCTAAAACAGGTGGCGGTCCTTCTTTTACTTGCGGTGCGTTCATTAATAGTTCTGGATAAAATAAAATATCGCCTGTTTGAACAAGCGTGTGGGGCTTAACCTTTTTTCCATTTATTGTGATGTCACCAGTTTTGATAAGTTTTTGAATTTTGGTGCGCGCAATATTTAGTTCATTGGCAAGGGCCACATCGATTCTTTTATCAGACTGTTTTTCAGTTGCTGTGATTTCAGGCATATCTATGTGGTTAAAAGAAGTTGTCTATAAAAAACTCCGAAAATAATTATAAGAATAAAGGAAGCAGATATCATTGTTATTGATCCAATTACCCCTTCTTTATCATGTGTTTTTATGGATCTTCTTAAATAAAACACCCCAACAATCAACAGTACAATTCCTATTACTAGAAACAATCGCATAATATTATTATTAATTTTTGCGGTTTATTATTTGAATATACAGAATGGTGGGCGTACCTGGATTCGAACCAGGAACCACCAAGGTATAAGCTTGGTGCTCTACCGTTGAGCTATACGCCCGTAATGACATTATAATAGTGTAATTTTTTAATCTTGGCTAGAGTTGCTTTGCCTGATATACTAGTTTTACTATGGAAAAGGATATAAACTCATTTATTTGGCTACTTTCTTTAATTTGGTTCATTGTTTATTGGATATTTGGTGGGGTGCTTTTTGCTGTTGTTGCAATAACCAAGTTTGGAAGAGTCAGAAAAGTTAGGTTTAGTTGTTTGTTTACTCTATTTGCAGGATTCATTGCATATACAGCAGCGAGATTTGGAATGGAGTTTGCACATGATGCTCAGCAGGAATGTTTATTAAAAGCAGAAACTAAGGCAGAGGTAATAACAGCAATTTTTGGTTGCGGGGCCGTTGGTGTGTTTGGTGTGTTTATACTTGGCACTTGCGCACTAATAATTGTAGGATTTTTAATAATGTCAATTTCAAAAAGTAAAAGCAAACCTTGGGTTCGCTTCACAGATGTTGATGAAATTCAAGATGATGTTAAAGATGTCAAAGCAGGCGATGACCAGACAGATGTTTAATTTCACACCCCAATGAATTATGAGAAAAGAAAAAAATAATCATTGTAGAGATTGTGATCTACCACAATGGAATCATTTTCAAACATGGTCAGATGAAATTATAGGAAGATTGATTCCAGATGTGGCATTGCCAAGAAAAGTTGAGAAAGCGTTTGATTATCTCATTGAGCGTTTTTTTGTTTTGCTTGGACTTGTTAGGGTAGATGAAGATTTTTCTATTAGTGATATTCAGTTGCGAACACATTGTTTTATTAAAGAGGCTAAAAAGCGAGGTGTGAAATTTCAAGCGCTTAAAAGTAAGTTTGGATATACGAATTATTATCGTGCGGTTTTTGAAAATAAAGTGTATAGGTTTGAAGGGCTTCCTTCTGCAATTTTTACCGGCAGATTCAGCCCGCAACTTGTAGATGATAAAGAAAAAACAAAAGAGCATTTGGTGCAAGGTAATTTTCCAATTGCAAAGGGTGGGTGTTTTTGGTTCTGGCAAAAAAATAGAGCAGTGAAGCATTGCGAGAAGCATATTGGATTTCCGCTCATTGTGAAACCGCGCAGTGGTTCAGTGAGTCGTCACGTTACAACAAACATTCAATCATCTGAGCAACTATTATCAGCAATTAAGCATGCAATTGTTTATTCACCAGCGTACATTGTAGAAGAGTTTCTGCCAGATACATTTGTCTATCGCCTTACTGTGGTTGATTTTGAAAATGTGTTTTGTGTAAAACAGGTCCCCGCGAATGTTGTCGGAGATGGCACATCCACAATTGCTCAGTTGATTAATAAAAAAAATAATGATTCATGTAGGTCTTGTGAGGGTGATGTTGCGTTGCAACATAAACTGGTAATAAATGAAAAGACCAATGAATTATTAGCACAACAAAATTGTGATTTTGATTCAGTGCCACAACAAGGCAATATTGTCTGGTTGCAAAAGGATTCGTTTTTGGCTTTAGGAGGGGACTTGCATGAAATGACCGCGCTTGCACACCCTGACAATATTTTACTTGCAAAAGAAATAGCGAGACATTTTGATATTCGTTTGGTTGGTATTGATTTATTGTGTGAGGACATAACTTGTTCATGGAAAGAACAAAGAGGCGCTGTGCTTGAATTAAATAATAATCCTTGCATTGAGTTACATCATTTTCCTTCAATTGGGGAGCCACAGAATGTTGCGTCAAAGTTGGTGGATCTATTTTTTAAGTACTATGTTGATATTAATTAGTACACTTTTCATTTTATTTATAATCGCAGCCATTATGTCTGTTGCTTTAGGTTTGGATTCTATGTTGCGAGGGCATGATATACCAACAAATAAATCTGTAATAAATAAGATGATACAGGTGATAGAAAAACACAACTGTCAGGAAAAAACTTTTTTAGATTTAGGCTGTGCGCGTGGTGTGGTTGCGCTTGCAATCAAAAAGCATTTCCCAAAGATGAATGTTAGTGGTGTTGAGTTATATAGGCTGAGGGTTTATTTTGCAAGAGCAAAAGCGTTTTTTTTGAGAAGAGACATTTCTTTAATTATAGGTGACGCTTTAAAACAAGATGTATCCAAAGCTGATATTGTTTTTTGTTATCTTTGGTATGATTTAATGCCAGCACTTGAGAAAAAACTTTTGGACGAACTAAAAACAGGCGCGATTGTGATTACAAACACATCAAAATTTCCAAATTGGGTTCCACTTGAGATTGTCCGCGCTCAACACAGCAACACAGTTGTTCCAGATCATGACACGCTTTTTGTGTATCAAAGACAATGAATTAGATAGATTGACTCAGGCTATTTTTGATGATATCATCATCAAAATATTGGGCGGTTAGCTCAGTTGGTTAGAGCGTCACATTGACATTGTGAAGGCCAGAGGTTCGAGTCCTCTACCGCCCACCAAAAACACACGAGTTATCAGGCTCGTGTGTTTTTATATTGACAATTCTTATAAATAAATTTATAATAGCCGTCCTGCAATCTCGCAGGATAACTGGGTAGGCTCTAAGCTTGCACGCAGGCAGTGAGTAGGCCCACAGGAGAGAGAAATGACAGAGCCAAGAGAAGAAGAGGTTCAAGAGGGGCTTTTGGGCGTATTTGGAAAAATCGCAGAGGTTTTTTCAATCTTGTACCATGCATTCATTGATGCAGGTGGTACAGACTCAATGTTCCTTACATTGCGCAAAAAGCGGGAAACTTGGGACCGTGCAGTATGGGTTTTGCTGGGTGAGGCCGAGGTTGTGGTTTCATCTTCAAAAGAGGCGGTTTCATACTCTCCATTTCCAGAGATTCGCAGAAAGCACATTGCAAAAATCACAGACCATGATTTTCTCATTCATACAATCTTGAATGACACAGATCTGTCTGTTCAGCTAGCTGCGATTAAGCAGCTAGAGCAAACGATTGATGATCACAGGATTGTTTCACTCATTTGCGAAACAACGCAAAGTGAGCTTGCACTTGCACTGCTTGAGAGGTTGGTTGATGAAAGTTGGATTTTGAGAATTGCTCAGACAGCGAAGCTTGCAGATGTACGTGTACAAGCAATCACGCGCTTGAGCGACGCAAACAAGGTGACCATTGCTATTGATTCAGGCAGTTATCAAACATCAGTGTATGATGCGGTCCAAATTATTGCAGTGAGAAGCGACATGAGTGTGGAGAATCTGTACGCTATTGCACGTTATGCTCGCTGTGGACATGTTGCAGTGACCGCTATGCAACACCATCCTTTTGCCATTGGGTATCTGAGAGATCTGTGTGAGCATGTGGAAAAGGACGATGAGCGTGCAGATGAGTTGATCAAGCGCATGAAGTCGCATAAGCAAGTTGACGATTCGTTCCTTCTCTATGTTGCAAAAAACGCTATGCTTGAGCGTATGGCGCTCGCTGCCATTACATTGGTTTCTGATGAGGATACTCTCAGGGCTTTGATCAAAGAAGCAAAGCATGAATCAGTGCGTAATGCTGTACAGCAAAGACTTATGGACATGATGTAGTAGTGTCTATCAGCGGTGAATTTCACCGCTTTTTTGTTTGGAAAGACGCGGATTACGCGGATCCAAGCGCTGATCAAAGCACTGATCTCGCTCGTCTGTTATTCCTTTGTTGTAGTTTTAGCAGGGGCAGGAAGAATCTTTTAAGCGAATAAGCAAAACCACCCTTAATCCCCACTTGGGAAGGGGGGAACACATGCAACCAACAATCCACACCCTGTGTATTTAAAAAAACTGCTAAAGGGAGTAAAATAAACGCGTTATTAATTAACCCTTTTATTATGAACTCACAAGAGTTTTCAGCTGTGGGATCAAACCAAATCAAGGGTGTACGACCTCGTGTACTTGATGGCATTGCACGCTGGTCGCTTTACGCCTTGTTTTTGTTAGTTCCACTCTACTTTCTTCCATGGACATCGGAAGCGTTTGAGATAAACAAACAAACGCTATTTGTGATTGTCTGCGGAATCGGCTTTGCTTCATGGCTATGTTCAATGGTCATTAGCAGGCATCTTAATTTCAGAATTGGCATATCAGTTTGGTTGCCAGCATTGTTTCTTGGGGCAGTATTTTTGTCCTCAATCTTATCAATGTCAGGTTATCAGACATGGGTAGGCCATGCCTCACAGGAATATACAAGTTTCCTATCAATTGCCATGTTTGTTCTTTTGTTCTATCTAATCCTGCACAGAGCAGACAGGATGAAGATACAGCAGAACTTACTATTTACTCTGTTTCTTTCAGGCGCCATTGCAAGCATAATTAGTTTGTTTTATGTTTTCGGTGTTCATATTATCCCAGGTGTGACAGCAAATGGATTTAATACTGTTGGAACAATCAATTCTTATGTGTTGTTTGCAACCGTCCTTATGCACGTTGGTCTTGCTATGTGGCTTGTTTCAAAGCATGGCGCGCATTCGATTCTTCACAGTGGTTTAATGGGGATTCTTACCAAAGTATTCATTGTTATTATTGGAATTGTAGCATTGCTTATTGCTCTTGCAATTGATTTTTGGCTTTTCTGGGCATTGAACATAATCGGGGTATTGCTCCTTGTTGTGTTTGCATTGTTATCAACAAAGTCTTTCCCAAAACCAAAAAGGTTCATTATCCCGTTGCTAATCTTGCTCATGAGCGTTATTTTCTTGTTTTTCTCAAGTTTTGTGAAGCTTCAAATTCCTCTTGTTGTTTCTCCAAGTTATGGAAGCAGTTGGGATATTACAAGGCAGACAATAACACAAGGTACACAAGAATTGCTTTTTGGAACAGGTCCTGGAACATTCATGTATGATTATGCAAAGTACAAACCAGTTGAGGTGAACCAAACAATGTTTTGGAACACAAGGTTTGATCGAGCAAAGTCACACATTGTAACAATGTTCTCAACGCTTGGTTTGTTTGGTGTTTTGACATGGCTGGCATTTTCTGTGTATTTGCTTGTAGCCTCACTTGGGAAGTTTTTGAAAGGCAAAGATCCAGATGAATTGAAAATGAGCTATGCCCTTTTTGTTGGTTGGTTTTTGTTGTTTTTCTCATTTATCTTTTATTCATCAAACTTTACATTGCAGTTTGCCTTTTGGGGTTTTTCAGGAATGCTCGCAGCGCATTTTGCAGGCAGAGCAGTCAAAACAGATTTTGCAACCGCTCCAAAACTCAGCTTGTTTTCAACCTTTGTGTTTGTTGCGCTTGGGATTGGAATTTTAACAGCTATTTTTGTGTCAGGTCAGAGATATGTTGCTGACTTGGCATTTACAAAGGCTGTTAGATTAAGTAGCGCTAGTGCAGATCATAATTTGATTGTAGAGCAACTTGATAAGGCTGTCCGATACAATAAGTTGAGCGATCTATATTCAAGACAGCTTGGCCTTGCACGTCTTGGTCAAGCAGGCCTTGTGTTGCAAACTGTAGGGACTAATGAGCCTACTCAAGAGCAGTTGCAACAGTTAAGCGAGCTTGTTAAAGCTGGTGTTGAAGCATCTACAAAAGCAGCTTCTCTTGCCCCACAAGATTCAAATAACTGGGCAGTTTTGGGTGCAGTTTATAGAGATTTAATGCCATTTGTAACAGGTGCTGAAAGCATAGCTGCGCAAACCATTACAAAAGCAATTGAACTTGAGCCAAAGAATCCAGCACATTTTGTAAGCCTTGCAAGAGTATATCTGGCACTTTCCGAGCGTGCAGCAGGACTTATGGAGTCTGATGATGCAGAGCTTGCTAAAACAGCAAAAGATGCAAGAGTAACCAATCTTGCAGAAGCTGAAAAAATGTTTGGCCAAGCAATAACGCTTAAACCTGATTATGCAACAGCTCATTATTATCTTGCAGCAACATATGAGCGACAAGGTAGAATTGCAGATGCTGTTACAAGAATTGAAGCACTTCGTGATGCAAACCCGCTTGATATTGGTCTTGGGTTCCAACTCGGAATTTTATATTTAAACGCAAAAGATGTTGAGAAAGCAAAGGTAGAATTTGAAAGATTGCTTGGGCTACAACCTGATTATGCAAATGCAATGTGGTACCTGTCTGCTATTTATGAGCAAGAAGGAGATAGCGCAAAGGCACTTGAGTTAGTACAAAAGGTTGCTGAAGGTAACCCAGATAATGCAGTTGTTCAAGAGAGATTGTCTAAAATGCAAAAAGGACACGAGCTAGTGCCGGTCCCTGTTCCTGTTGAGCCAAATCAAGAAACTGTTACAGAATTGGAAGTGACTCAATAGATTTTTGCATTGAAGGGATGAGCTCGCGCTCAACTTCAACAATAGATTTGTCAGTAAAATTCAGCCTCACCTCATGACGGGTGCTGGCTGAATTTATTTTTTGAGCTAGGCCACCTTTTAGTGCTTGAGCAATTGATGTTGCATTGATTGGTTTTTCAGCTCTTATGATCGCACAAATATTTCTTGCTCTGTTTTCATACAAAAGCACAACAATTTTTGCGTCAGGGGAAGACGCAATGAGTTCATCAATAACATCAGGAAGATCATCTTCATGTGCACCTGAATGCATGAAGTCTTGTTGTGAAAGAAGAGACCACATTAATTTTGTTTTATCATCTACCTTCAGGCGAGCTAAAGCACGCCCCCAAAGTTTGAGAGTATGTACTGAGCGTGTTTGGTATAGGTTTTGTACAACAAGTTCTCTTTTTGCACCACGTGCCATAAGTTTGCTTGCTGTGTGAAGTGTCTTTGGAGTAACACTACTGTGTTTAAAACTTTTTGTTTTTGAAATCATGCCAGTTAAAAACGCTGTGGCAATCTGGTCGTCCATAAAACTTGGATCAATGGATTCAATTAAGTCATAGCAAACTTCACTGCATGCAGAAGCTGTCATATCAACAACATTAATATGCCCGTAGTGCTCATTTTCTGGAGTGTGGTCAATGTTGATAATCGGAGTTGTGAAAAAGAAATCAGGATTTTCTTCGAATAGGTGGGCACATGATTCAAGGTCAGGCGCACCGATACAGATTATTAGATCGTATTTGTATCCAGATGATTTTGTTTTTATTTCATGCGGTTGCCAGAGACCCTTTTTGGGCGCAACATAAATCATTAGTTGATCGCCCTTCACTTCATAGGACAATTCATCAAGTTTTGTTTTGGAAGAATCCAGTTCAATTACAAGTTGTTGAATATTTTCCAAAGAAGAAAGCACTTTTTCATGACCTTCAAGAAAATGTAAATGTTTTGGTGTTTGTCCATCTGCTGCAACAATTGTTGCTTTTTTATCAAGTTTTTCTAATACTGAATTTAGGCCAAGCGCAGTTGCATAACCGTCTGGCCCGCTGTTTTGAGGAACACAAATGAGCGGGTTTGAGCTCCGCTTTATTGTTTCAAGCACTTGTTGTGTGTCCTTATAAGCCATGTTTTTGGCTGGGACTGTGTGCACAATTATTAGTAATTATTGAGAAATTCATGCCTGTGCCCCAGATGTGTTATTTACTATCAACAAGCATGGGAACGCTCTATCGTATAATATCTTTCCACCAGCGTCAAGGATGAAAAGTGGAAAAATATAAGGAAAATAGTGTATTTCGTCAAAAATAGCAAACAAAAACAATGGTTCTCATTATTTTTTCGTTGTTGTTTCAATAAATGGCGGTTTTTTGTGAATTGTCTTGTTATTAATAATAAACACACAGATTTTATTTAGGGTTTGATTGCACACTGGCCATGCACTTGAAAAAGGCTGTAATAAAAGCTAAAATAGAAATACTTTATGGACAAAAAAGAAATGGAAAAGGCTTACGAGTCAAAAAAGTACGAGGATGATATTTACACCGCCTGGGAAAGGAGCGGTTATTTTAATCCTGACAAC